>CBFGPJ010000244.1:0-5445 GCA_965650615.1 uncultured Fluviicola sp.
GAAATTGATCTGTCCGCCTTGTCCGTGGATCAGCAATACGTCAATCCCATATTTCTCACAGTATTTTTTTCCTGCAACTTCGATCTTTTTTGAAAGAACCGTCAAAGCCTCATTAGTTTCTTTCTCCAATGCGGCACCTCTTGTTTGTTGTTGGTTCATTAATTGCTCACGCATACGCATGATCTCATTCTCCAGATTTTGCAGATCAGCACCTGTCATAGTACCTTCACGCATGTATCTTTCGTAATTCTGCGCTTTTTGCTCCAAAACCCGTTGCTTCGCAATCATTTCGTTCTGGAAAGCTTCTCCTTTCTTGGTGATACGCGCATCTTCATTCTTATAGTAGGTAAATCCTTCTTTCAAACTATCCGAATAATAGAACGCGATTTTCAATCCTTTTGAACTGACTACCGGAACGACCGGTGCTTTTTCTTCCGGAGTTTTTTCCGCCTCAGCAGGTTTTTTATCTGAACAGGCAAAAGTTGTTAATCCAAGAATTAAACCCGCTGCAACGATGTGTCCTAATTTCATAGTTCTTTGTTTTTAAATGCCTCTTCCCAATCTGTTCTCATGGAAAGAAACCGTTCAAGTGAATTACGTAATAATTGATCTGTTATCATGCGCTTCAACTCTTCCAAACCATTTACATCCGTCTCGGCAATCTTGAATGTCTGCTCAAATTGGCCCAATTCAATTTTTACAAGATACTTAGCATTGTACAAGAAAATCTGAATCTTGTAACGTGGATGTGGAATGTCGGCAATTACACGCATAATCCAACAAAAATAACTGATAATTGAAAATGTACAATTGAAAAGTTAAAAAATAGTTCAAAAGGTATTGGATTCAAGTGTTACAAGGCGTTCAAAAAGGATCAAAAGGGTTGAAAAGGTTCAAATCTTCTTCGCCCTCTGAGCTTCGAAGGTTCAAAATTGTTTAACGTCAAATTTGAACATAACAAACAGTCTGACCGAAAAATCAGTATTTATCTTTTATTCAGTAAAAACAGGATATTAAGCGACTACCAGGTCATTGTCCGAGTATTCGCGGAAATCAAATGGAACATGAACCATGAAAGCGTAATCCTGGCCTACTTCATACATATCCTCATCGGATTGTCTGTAATACCATTCAACCTTCGCTTTTTTCCCGGAATCAACGAGTTCATTCAACTTATAAAGCAAGAATAAAATACGCTTTGATGAAGTAATATTGAAATACTCCAAATCGATTCTTACAAGCGTCTCATCATTTGGATTCGCCATGTAATTATCAAACCATATCAAAACCGCACCCCAAAAAGCTTCGGGATCATCCGGAATTGAACGTCCTCTAATTTCCATGATTCCTGTGTCAGGATTCAGATTTACCAAGGGGGTTTGAGCAGTTGCCTGAATTAATAATGTATCCATTTCTCACTTTCGCTCCTGCAAGTTGTAAATTATTTTTTAAACCACAAGGTACTTTTCTACGAAAGATTTAAATATTTCGACTAAACTCCTCTCTGTCAGTTGCCAAAAACCAAATATCAACTTATTTATTCGTTCAATTGATGAAAACCGATCAAATCCTTTAAGGGACTGGCTATTGCCTTTTCAACATGAATGCCGAAGCGCCGAAATGCTTTTGAAAAAACTTCCTGCTGCTCATAACCGTAAGACCCGATAAATGAAATTTGCTTCAATCCGGAGACAGGGCTACAATACATTTCCACAAACATCTCTGCATTGATCTGATGAAGAAAATCGAAATCCAACTGCGCAGTCTCCTGTCCCAGGCCCGAAATCCATTGTTGGGAATCCGCTCCCGCCAATTTGGAAAGGACCCATTCACGTGATTGGAATAACTCAATCCATTCCGCTTTCCACTCATCAGTTCCAAGCAAGTGCCTGACAAGTAACTTTCCAAAATAAAATCCGCTTCCCTCGTCACCGACCAGTGAACCATATCCTCCTATTCTTCGTGTAATCTTTGAACCGTCATATTGGACTAAAACGGATCCTGTTCCCAAAATTGCAAGCCATCCGGGATTGTTACCATATAATGCCCTGCAGGCAGCAAGCGTGTCCGGATATACGTTTACCTCGGAAAATCCCAATTGCAATAAAAGATCGCGCATTTGTTTCTGCACTATTTCACCTGAACATCCCGCACCATAAAAATAAAGCGGAACCTGCATTCCCTTGAATTGAGCTTTTAATGCACCAATAGCATAATCAGTGGAAAGCGCATACTTGGGATGCAAGCTATCCGTATGAATAAAGGCCACTTCGTTGTTTTTCTGCACAATTCCCCAGTTGGTAGACGACCCACCCGAATCAGCAATGATATACTTCACATCCATAAATCAAAAATACCTTTTTTGAGGTATTGTTGTCCGGGTGTTATGAAACTAACTTTGCAATCGAATTAAAAAACAAGTTTTACTTATGAAGAATTTTATTTACCTCTTTGCCATCAGTGCACTAGTTACTACCGTAATCTCCTGTAAAAAGAAAGGATGTACTGATCCAAATGCGGCAAACTATAATTCCAAAGCTAAAAAAGACGATGGAAGCTGTACCTATAACCCAACTCCAACCTATACAGTTCCGACAACCTATACTTTTACAAATTCCAATGGTGAATCAACTGTTGATTATGCAGGTCAAACAGATCGTATCAATCAATTGATCGAAATGATCCAATATGCAGACCTTGGAACTACACAAGTTATTTCAGCACAAGCTCTGAAAGACATGTTTGCAAATACAAATGGAAACGGGAACGGGAATTTCTCTTTTACATCCACAAGAAAACTTCAGGATAAATGCTTTAGCCTGGATACTGCAATGATTATTGCACATTTCAACAATATTGCAAATGCAAGTAATTCCTATATGACTACCGCAACAAACGGACAAGCAGGAACACTTACTTCCGGAAGCTCTACTTATTTGGTTGATGCAAATGGTTTTGATGAAGCTGAAATGATCGAGAAATCTGTGATGGGTGCTGTATTTATGTACCAGGCTTTGAATGTGTATTTAGGTTCAACAAACATGAATGCTGACAACACAACTTTGGTTGCAGGAAAACCATACACAATGCTTGAGCACTATTGGGACGAAGCGTTTGGTTATTTCTCTGTTCCTACAAACTTCCCTACTTCACCTGCTTTTGCTTTCTGGGGTAAATATTGTAACTCTCAAAATGCAAACCTGAACTCTAATCAGGTAATGATGGGGAACTTCCTGAAAGGTCGTGCTGCAATCTCAAATGACGTACTTACTGATCGTGATGCAGCAATCGTTGCAATCAAGGAAATGTGGGAAAAAATTGCAGCTTACCAGGCAATGAAATATTTAGATCAGGCGGTAACAAATTATGGAACTGACCAGGCAAAATTCCTGCACGTACTTTCAGAAGCTTATGGATTTATTTACTCCCTGCGTTTTGCTCCTGTAGAAACACGTAAAATGAGTATTTCTGAGATTGATAGTTTGCTGGCACAATTCAACGGGAACTTGTGGACAGTAACTTTAAATGACATCAACAGCATCAAAGCTGCGATTGATCAAAAATATTAAAATTCAGACCCATGAAATTAGTAAAGTGGACATTTTTGCTATCTTCTGTAGCACTTCTTCTGATCACAGCTTGTAAAAAGAAGAAGGGTGATGATACCGAGTTTGACAAAGGGCCGATTATGGTCAATATGGCGGATAATTACATTATTCCCGGTTATTCGGACTTAAAAACAAAAATTTCTTCACTTGAAACCTCATGGAATGATTTTCTTGCGGATAAGACGCAGGCAAAATTAGATGTGGCAAAACAAGCATGGATCAATGCAAACATCTCTTTCCAGCATGTGAAAGCGTTTGACTTCGGACCGGCAATGACTGCAAATCTTTTTTTTGCTTTTGGAACTTTTCCTTGTGATACTGCTCAGATCAATAGTAATATCCAAAATGGAAGCTATGATCTGAGCCTTTCACAAAACATGGATGCTATCGGTTTTGATGCATTGGATTATTTGTTTTACAGTTCGGGTTCTTTAACGAAATTCCAAAATTCAGCTGCAACTTGTACTTACGTTTCGGATATCGTATCTAAAATGAAAGCCGAAATTACTGCTGTTGTTGCAGGATGGTCAAGCTACCGGGAAACTTTTGTGAACGGAATAAGTAACGAATCCACCAGTCCGTTCGCTTTGTTGGTAAACAACTTTTGCAAGGATTATGAATCATGCAAAACCACTAAAATCGGTTTCCCGATCGGAAACCATACATTGGGAATACCACAACCAAATTACCTGGAAGCCCGCCGTTCCGGTATTGGCAGAATCTTGTTAATCGAGAACATCAAAGCTTCCCGTGCAATCTTTTACGGTTTGGATTTATCAGGAAATACGAACGGAATCGGGTTTGACGATTATTTGAATGCTCTTGAAGATAAAGCTTCGCTTTCAAGTACTATCGCATCCCGTTTTGACTACATGTTTTTAACTCCTCAATCCTGGACTCAAACCCTGGAGGAAATCATGTCTTCATCTCCGAGTACTTTAAATGAATTTTACGCATACCAGCAAGCAACCGTTGTTTATATGAAAACGGATATGGCTTCTGCTTTTGGTGTCTTGATTACTTATCAGGATACAGATGGAGATTAGAAAAAAATGGGCTGATATGTTGTTCAGGGAAGTGTCTATCACTCCCCTGATCGCTTTTCGGATTGTCATCGGATCGTTGTTTTTATTCAGTACGCTGCGTTTTATTTCAAACGGTTGGGTAAAACAACTCTACATTGATCCTCCTTTTCATTTCTCGTACCTGGGTTTCGATTGGGTCCGCACTTTACCGGGAAACTGGATGTATCTTCCTTTTATCTTAATGATCCTTGCAAGTCTGGGGATCATCTTCGGAGCATTTTATCGTGTTTCCACCACTTTGTTCTTTTTCGCATTTACTTATGTAGAATTACTGGACAAAAGCTATTACCTCAATCATTATTATTTCGTAAGCCTGGTCGCATTTATCCTGATCTGGGTTCCTGCAAATGCGCAATTCAGTATTGATGCAAAACGTTTTCCCGCCATTCAGCGGGACACTATTCCAAATTGGCCGCTCTTTCTCCTGCGTTTTCAATTGGGGATCGTTTACTGCTTTGCAGGGATTGCCAAAATCAATTCCGACTGGCTATTGGAGGCACAACCGCTACGTATGTGGCTGCAAGCTTTCAGGGATTTGCCCCTGGTTGGAGATTTACTGGCAACATCCTGGGTAGCATTCGTATTTTCCTGGTTTTCCTGTTTTTATGACCTCACTATTCCTTTCTTTCTGTCGAGCTCCAAAACCCGGAACATTGCTTACTTTTTCGTAATCGCTTTTCACATTTTAACATGGCTGCTCTTCCCGATCGGTGTTTTCCCGTGGGTCATGATCTTCAGCACCCTAATTTTCT
>CBFGPJ010000245.1:0-5439 GCA_965650615.1 uncultured Fluviicola sp.
CAGGAATATGCAAACCCAGCTAAACCCACATTTTATTTTCAATTCACTCAATTCCATCCAAAGTTTCCTGGTGTATAATGAGAATGATTTGGCGGAGAAATACCTGCAAATGCTTTCACAGTTAATCCGGATGACCTTAAATAATTCCCGTGAAAGTGAGGTGACGATCAGACAGGAAATAGATGTTCTGACAAAATATGTGGAGCTTGAAAAAATGCGTTTCAAGAACCGGTTCGATTTTGAAATTAACATTTCATTGACTCACAATGAACTCCAAAGTTATATTCCCCCGATGTTGATCCAGCCATTTGTAGAAAATGCCATCATTCATGGATTTAAGGGCCTGGATATTGTTGGAAAACTAGAGATAAATTTCAAAGAATTAATAGAAAACAGGTTGGTGGTTGTTGTCACAGACAATGGAATTGGATACGATGCGAAAGATAAGAACTTAATGACTTCAGAACATAAGTCTTATGGAATGCAGATTACTTCGGAAAGGTTGAGCCTGTTCAAAGAAAAGTACAATGCTGAATTTGATTTTGTTATAGAAAATTTAACAGATGAAACAGGAAAATCCCGAGGTACGAAGATTATTATTTTGATCCCGGTTTTTAAACGAGATTAAAAGTGTGTCTGAGGTAATTTCAGTGATCTAACTACTTAGTTAAAAAAAAGAAATACCTTTGTGGCGAAAAGAAAATCAAACCTTTAAAAATGAAACTTTACTGCCTGATAATCGCACTTTTTGTAGGGAGCACGTTATTCTCACAAGAAAAGATCGAATTCCTGAAAGTTCCCAAAGAAGCCCTGAAAACTACGAAGTCCTTAAGTGCTTATCTTACAAAGGGCCTGGTAGATGACAGTACGAAAGCTGCTCATATATACCAATGGGTAACTCACAATATTTCCTATGATTATAAGGCAATTGCAAATGGAAAACCATTGGAGTACAAGTCGGCGGGAGCGGTACTTAAAGCGAAAAATACCGTTTGTCAGGGATATAGTGCATTGACTGTTGAATTGCTAAAGAATGCAGGTATCGATGCAACAACTGTTGAGGGATACACGGCCCAATTTCTGTCGGATTCGATTCCGTTGATTGCCAGCTCGGATCATGAGTGGGTTGCTTTTAAGGCTGATCGCAAGTGGTATTTATGTGATCCAACCTGGGATGCAGGTTATATTGGTCGGATTCCGAAATACAAAGAGGATCTCTTGAAAAAGGAAAAAATCACCTTAAAGCGACAGAAAAAACTGGCTAAGATCAAAAAAGAGAAGCGCAAAAAGGTAAAACAGTTTAAATGGGATAAGAAAGATAAGAAGCGGGCAGAAAAAGCGGAAAAAAAACGTGGTTCTTATAAATCGGATATTGGTTTTGTCCGCTATCCTTCTTTAGATAATTTTATGGTTGAGCCCGATCTTTTTGTACAATCTCATTTACCGTCCCAGCCCGAATTCCAATTGAGAGCATATCCTGTTTCAATGGAAGATTTTACACGAAGAACAAAAGACTGGGATTCCATCCTCGAGCGAAAAAAAGGGAAATCGGTTGATTTTGAAGGGTATGTGTCAGAATACAGTACCATGAACCTGAATGATAAGTGGATAAAAGTTGCAAAAGACGGACTGAAGTTCAATCCGGCCAATTACACTTCGATGGCTGTGCACCACTTTAATTATTTGGGCTTACATTTAAATGATAAGTTCAGAAAGTCTTTTGAAATCATCGAAAAGGATCAACTACACGAAGATTTTGCGAACTTGAGAAATATTAATGATAGTGTGGCACTGTATAGTAAAGTTGCAAAGAAGATCAACAAAACGGCTTATTCGATCAGCAAACGGATTATTTCCAATGAAACCAAGATTTTCAAAACCACTGATAAAGCGGCCAATAGCATGGTCAAGAAAGTGATTTCCGAGCAAAAGAAAAACGTTTCACAATTAGAAAAAGAAAAGTCAAAGATCTCGAAAGAGCTTACTTCCATAAGGGAAAAGATAGGGAAATTGATGGTTGAATCAAGCAACTATTCCAACCCGGTGAATTTTGATTCTACATTGGTTCCACCTGCATTCGGTAAATGGAAAGACAGTTTATTTTATTCTATTATGCGAATTGATAGTTTAAGGAGAGGCTGGGATGCACTGGCGCACCAGGATAGAACGTACGAGAATCGTTTTAAATCATTGAAAGTTGCCTATGAAATGAGCTATACCAATCTTCAAATTCTCAATTCAGCGCCAATCTATTATAGTGATTCGATTATTTTATACGATTCCCAAATTGCGGATGGTCTGACAAATTTGTACCGCTTCCATAAAGAAACTTACGATTCTTTAATCTATCCGGTAGAGATCAACAAGGAATATAAAGTGCTTGAAAAACTAATTAAAAAAGGTTCAACAGCATTGAAAGGTTATTCAAAGAAAAATCCGAATTACAAGTATCTGGAAATGAATAAATACCTGAATTCCTTAAATTACCAAACCCTTGCATTGATGGAATCCGATTTGAGGACTTTTAACTCTGATCGGGCCGAATTGATACGATTGGAGGATTATTATAAAAGGCATTACCATACCATCCTGGAAAATCTTGAAAAGGAAAAAGAGTTCAAAGAGAAAAATGCTGAACACAATTTTGAAGTGCTGGAAAAAAACAAGAAGCGCACAGATGAAATGTTTGACAATATCCTAAAGTCGAGTGAAAAAACAGAAGAGTTCTTTCAGAAAACACTTGGAAGCAGACCGAGATAAGCATTGGGTACGATTATCAGTAATAGTGTAGAAAACGTACCAAACTGGAATAAACACTAAAAACTATGTGGCTATTGTGTATTATGTGGTAAAATAAACCACATAATACACATAGTGAATATTCAGTTTGAAGCCTGGATTGGTTTCTGAACCCAGCAGTACTTTCCCTTTTATCGAAAGCAGTGCTTTCTCTTATTCAACAATTACAATGTAATTATTCTTTTTTCCCTTACCTAAAAGGATGAATTTTTCATTGATCAAATCACTTGGACCTACCAAAGTTCCTTCACTGACCTTGTCCTTGTTCAGGGAAATTGCATTTGCCTTTAATTCGCGTTTTGCTTCTCCATTTGAAGCTAGAAACCCTGTTTTAGTAGATAATAGGTCAACAATACTAATCCCTGCAGTCAATTCAGAACGTTTAATGGTCGCCATCGGAACCCCGTCAAAAATGCTCAGGAAGGTGTCGTTTGACAATTTTTTCAAATCTTCCGAAGTTGATTTACCGAATAGGATATTGGAAGCGGCAATCGCCATATCCAATGCTTCTTTTCCATGAACACGGATCGTTACTTCTTCTGCAATTGCTTTTTGTAATGCACGCAGATGAGGTGCCTCATTGTGTTCTTTTTCGATTGCTTCAATTTCTTCTTTTGTCTTTAAAGTATAGAAGCGGATCAGCTTGGCAGCATCTTCATCGGAAGCATTTAACCAAAATTGGTAGAACGCATACGGGCTTGTTTTTTCCGGGTCCAGCCAAACTGTTCCCGATTCTGTTTTTCCGAATTTTCCTCCGTCAGCTTTTGTCAATAACGGGCATGTAAATGCATAAGCTTCTCCACCTGCAATACGACGCACCAATTCCGTTCCTGTAGTGATATTTCCCCACTGATCAGATCCTCCGAATTGTACTTTTACGTTGTTCGTTCGGTATAAATGCAGGAAATCATATCCCTGGATCAACTGGTAAGAGAATTCCGTAAAAGAAATTCCTGTTTCGATGCGTTTTTTCACCGAATCTTTTGCGCTCATGTAGTTGACAGTAATATGCTTTCCAACGTCGCGGATAAACTCCAGGAATGAGAAATGCCTCATCCAGTCAAAATTATTTACCAATTCTGCTTTGTTTTCTCCTTCTTCAAATTCCAGGAACTTGCGTAACTGATTCTGAACAGAAGCTACATTGTGATTCAATGTTTTTTCGTCCAATAAATTGCGTTCTGCAGATTTCCCGGAAGGATCTCCTACCATTCCTGTTGCTCCACCAACTAATGCGTACGGTTTGTGTCCGGCCAGCTGGAAATGTTTCAATAACATGATCGGAAGCAAATTTCCCACGTGCAAAGAATCGGAAGTCGGATCAAAACCCACATAACCAGATGTCATTTCTTTAAGCAGTTGTTCTTCCAAACCGGGCATGATATCCTGTACCATTCCCCTCCATCTTAATTCTTCAATGACATTCTTTTTCATCTTGCTTTATTTATTGCGCAAAAATAGGGATTTAGGGTGAAGTTTTGTTGAATGAGCTTATAAAGCACCAAAATATAGTATCTTCGATCATGCTTCGAACACGAAAAGAAATAGCGTTTATGGTGATGGCAGGAATTTTCATCACCAGTGCGATAGTTGCTGAATTAATTTCGGCAAAACTGGTTTACATGGGCCCTTATCTGGCTCCGATGATTGCAGGAATTGTTCCCTGGCCGGTTGTTTTTTTGCTTACTGATGTAATGAATGAGTACTTCGGGAAACAGGCAATTCGCAGACTAAGCTGGATCACGACCGGTTTAATTGCATTTTGTTTTATCATTGTTTACTGTGCTGTCCAGCTTCCTGCTGCTGAAGGTTCCTGGTTATCACAGGAAGAATTTTCCAAAGCTTTCGGAGGTTCCCTTTGGATCATGGTGGGAAGTATTACTGCATTTATTGTATCGCAGTTATTAGATGTCCAGCTCTTTCATTTTTTCAATAAACTCACTAAAGGGAAAATGATCTGGCTTCGAAGTACGGGATCAACAGTTGTGTCTCAATTGGTCGATTCATTTATTGTTGCGATCATCGGTTTATACCTTTCCGGAGCTTATCCGCTGAAAATGGTTCTTGTTTTAGCAATTACGGGATACCTTACAAAATTGTTGATTGCGGTTTGTCTCACTCCTCTGATTTATATCATGCATTATTTGGCAAAACAGATTCTGGACGAAAAGGAGGAGCATGTTATTCCTACCAATTAGGGGCTAGTTGATTGTACAACAGCATTTTTAGTTGTTTTTTTGAACAAAAAGTTTATATTTAGTTCTACCTATTCCGGGTTGGAATATGGATTTAACTAGATTCACTATTTATGAAAAAATTAGTTGCTGAATTTATCGGAACCTTTTGGCTGGTGCTGGGAGGTTGCGGAAGTGCTGTTCTGGCAGCAGGATATCCTGAACTCGGAATTGGATTTGTTGGAGTTTCCATTGCTTTTGGTTTGACGGTTTTGACAATGGCTTATGCAATTGGTCATATTTCGGGTTGTCATTTGAATCCTGCAGTTACTGTTGGTCTATGGGTAGGTGGCAGGTTTGAAGCCAAAGATGTACTTCCTTATATTGCTTCACAAGTGCTGGGAGGAATTGCCGGAGCCGGGATTTTGTATTTGATTGCAAGCGGAAAATCCGGTTTTGAACTGGG
>CBFGPJ010000246.1:0-5423 GCA_965650615.1 uncultured Fluviicola sp.
CGATTTTGAAAGCTGTTTTTACGACAAAAAAAAGCCCTTCCGAAGAAGAGCTTTAATATACTGTCACTGATCGATTATTACATGTTTCGTCTGTACTGCCCGCCAACTTCGAACAAGGATTTTGTGATCTGTCCAAGAGACGCGTATTTACAAACTTCCATTAACTGTTCAAAGATGTTCTTATTTTGGATTGCTGTGCGTTGAAGTTCACTCAACATCTGATCCAGTTTGTCTTTATGACTTACATGCAGACTTTCCAGCATTGTAATCTGGTATTGTTTTTCTTCTTCAGAAGCGCGAATAACTTCTTTCGGCTCAACTGTCGGTGAACCTTTGGAACTTAAGAACGTATTCACACCGATAATCGGGAAGTCACCATTGTGTTTCAATGTTTCATAATACAGGGATTCTTCCTGGATCTTCGAACGCTGGTACATGGTTTCCATTGCCCCCAATACGCCGCCACGTTCCGTAATTCGGTCAAATTCCGACAATACTGCTTCCTCAACCAAATCTGTCAATTCTTCAATAATGAATGACCCTTGTAATGGATTTTCGTTTTTCGCCAATCCCAATTCCCGGTTAATAATCAACTGAATTGCCATCGCACGGCGAACGGATTCTTCTGTCGGTGTAGTGATCGCTTCATCATACGCATTGGTATGCAATGAATTACAGTTATCGTAAATAGCATACAACGCTTGCAAAGTCGTACGAATATCATTGAAATCGATCTCCTGGGCATGTAAAGAGCGTCCGGAAGTTTGAATGTGGTATTTCAACATTTGCGCACGTGGGTTTGCCCCGTATTTCTTAGCCAATGCTTTTGCCCAGATTCTTCTTGCCACACGACCGATCACAGCGTATTCCGGATCAATCCCATTGGAGAAGAAGAACGATAAGTTCGGCCCGAATGCATTGATATCCATTCCGCGGCTCAGGTAATATTCTACGTAAGTAAATCCGTTTGCCAGGGTAAATGCCAACTGTGTAATCGGGTTTGCACCTGCTTCAGCAATGTGATATCCGGAAATAGAAACGGAATAGAAATTACGGACTTGTTTTTCAATAAAATATTGCTGAACATCCCCCATTAAACGCAAGGCAAATTCAGTAGAGAAAATACAGGTATTTTGTGCCTGATCTTCTTTCAAAATATCCGCCTGAACAGTTCCGCGGACTTGCTTCAATGTTTCTGTTTTAATTTCGGCATAAATATCTGCAGGAAGAACCTGATCTCCGGTTACACCCAACAGCATCAGACCTAATCCGTCATTCCCTTCCGGAAGTGGCCCCTGATAGCTTGGCCTTTCAACTCCTTTTGCTTTATAAATTGCAGCAATCTTTGCTTCTACTTCTTTTTGAAGATCATTTGCTTTGATGTATTTCTCACAATTCTGGTCAATTGCAGCATTCATGAAAAACCCAAGCAACATGGGAGCGGGTCCGTTGATCGTCATAGAGACAGAAGTTGCCGGGTGCGATAGATCAAATCCGGAATACAACTTTTTCGCATCATCCAAACAACAGATCGAAACCCCGGAGTTTCCTACTTTCCCATAAATATCCGGTCTTAAATCCGGATCATTTCCATACAAAGTAACCGAGTCAAATGCGGTAGACAATCGTTTTGCTGGCATTCCCAAACTCACATAATGGAAACGGCGATTGGTTCTTTCAGGACCACCTTCACCGGCAAACATACGCGTTGGGTCTTCTCCTTCTCTTTTGAAAGGGAATAAACCGGATGTATACGGAAATTCTCCCGGAACATTTTCCTGTAAGGACCAACGTAAAATATCACCCCACGATTTAAATTTCGGAAGAGCAACTTTTGGAACCTGTGTATGGGACAAGGATTCTGTATGTGTTGCCATACGCAATTCCTTATCGCGAACCTTGAAAATAAACTCCGGTGCAGCATAAGCAGCTTTTTTCGCTTCCCATGCCTCCAGGATTTGCCAGTTATGCGGATCCAGGTCACGTTTTACTGTTTCAAATGCTTCCTGAACACCTTTCACTAAACGGTCTTTGTCATCCATCGAACTTGCCTGAAGGGTTTCAATGGAACGTTGCAAACCGTATAATTTATCGGCAACATCCACCTGCTTGTTCACCCATTTGTCAAAATTGCGGTTATTCTCAGAAATTTCAGATAAATAACGGGTTCTGTCAGGTGGAATAACGAAGATCTTTTCAGACATTTCCTTTGTAATCTCAAATTTGGAATCCAAAGGAGCATTCGTTTTTTCTTTCACTTTGTCCATGATCACCTTATACAAGGTATTCATTCCAGGATCATTGAACTGGGAAGCAATCGTTCCGAAAACCGGCATTTCATCCACCGGTTTCTCCCACAAATTGTGGTTTCGCTGGAATTGCTTACGTACATCTCTCAATGCGTCCAAAGCTCCTCTTTTATCGAACTTATTCAAAGCGATCACATCTGCAAAGTCCAGCATGTCGATTTTTTCCAACTGAGTCGCCGCTCCATATTCAGGAGTCATTACATACAATGAAACATCCGAGTGATCCAAAATTTCCGTATCCGATTGTCCGATCCCGGAAGTTTCCAAAATAATCAGGTCATAATTCGCTGCTTTCAATATCTGGATCGCTTCGGCAACATGCTTGGACAAGGTCAGGTTCGACTGACGTGTCGCCAAAGAGCGCATATATACACGGCTGTTCTTGATCGCGTTCATACGGATCCTGTCACCCAATAAAGCTCCACCCGTTTTTCTTTTCGAAGGATCTACTGAGACTACAGCAATCTGTTTGTCGGTAAAATCCATTAAAAAACGACGTACCAACTCGTCAACCAAAGAAGATTTTCCGGCACCACCGGTACCTGTGATCCCCAAAACGGGGACATCATTCTTAGCCGCCATTTGGTGAACCTGTTCCATTACAGGTGCGGCCAATTCAGGATAATTTTCTGCAGCAGAAATTAAGCGTGCAATAGACGGAACGTGTTTTTCAGCCAAATGATTGATTTCGCCGTTCAGCACATCTCCGACCGGATAATCGGAACGTTCAACCAAATCATTGATCATTCCCTGCAATCCAAGTGCACGGCCATCATCCGGGTGATACAACCGCGTAATTCCGTATGATTGCAGTTCCTCAATTTCAGAAAGGAGAATAGTTCCTCCTCCTCCACCAAAGATCTTGATATGCGGAGCACCCTTTTCCTTCAACAGGTCATACATATATTTAAAGTATTCCGTATGCCCTCCCTGGTAAGAAGTCATGGCAATAGCCTGTGCATCTTCCTGGATAGCCGTATCTACAACTTCTTCTACGGAACGGTCGTGGCCTAAGTGAATAACCTCACAACCGGTTGATTGAATGATCCGACGCATAATATTGATGGCTGCGTCGTGTCCGTCAAATAACGAAGCTGCTGTAACAATTCGGATGTTGTTTTTGGATTTGTAGGGTGCCTGTTGCTCCATGTAATCGTTTTTTGTTTTTATAACGCGTCAAAGATAAGTCAAAATCGAAATTCTATTGCCGCAATTGTCGGAATGATTAAAAAAAAACAAATAAATCTATTCAATGGTCACTTCTTCCATTCTTTGGTCGAAAAGAACAAATAAAAATCACTCTGTTTGCATCAACAATCAGGTTAGTTGTTTTTGAACAGCACAGCTTCATTCACTCTCAACACATCGGATACCTAAATCAAAAGCGTTAGTTAGAGACGATAAAGAAATTATCGTCTCTTTTATGTAATCTTGCAGTGTGAAGTTCATTTGTTCCATAATTCTGACATTCGTCTCTGTTCAATATTTGCAAGGACAGGAATTGTATGGAAAATACCTGAATCACGAGCAAGGGCTATTATCTCAGGAGTGTTATGACATCAATTACAATGAAAAAGGTTACCTGATTGTTGGCACCCAATATGGGCCAATGAAATATGACGGGGAAAAATTCATCCCCATTTGCATCAACCTCCCTATTGAACGGAGGGTCATGTATGATTTTGAAAAAGCCCCGGATGGAACGGTTTACCTGTTAAACTCTATCAATGAGCTGTTCCGTTTACAAAACGATTCTGCTATTTGGATAAAACCTGAAAATCACCATCAATTTAAACCTCCGCTCAACCGGTTTAGCAAACTGAATTTTAGATCCGGCAAGCTTTATATTTCCACTTATTTTAGCATAATAAGATATTCGTTCAAGACCAACAGGATTGAGCATTACTACCAAGCCGGGAAAAGTGGTTTTAGATCTGTTTATAATTCCAGGGACGAATTCCCGTTTAAAATATATATAGAAAGATCCAAGTTTATCAATAGCACACTAGTTGAATTTCCGGAAAGTAATCAGAAGTTCAAGCTCAATTTGGACTATGACACCAGGGAAAATGTTATCAAAATAGGAAACACAAGCTACATATTGATGAATATGCGGCTGTTCCAAAAAAAAGGAACCCAGGTAAAACTGCTGAATTTTAAAGGCATCTATTTCTGCGAATATTTTCATAACCGGATTTGGTTATGTACCATGACCGGATTATTGGAACTGGATACAGAAGGAAACCTGATCCACCACCATTTTAAAGACTTGCTTGTTTCCGGAGTTGTTCCGCTTAAATCAGGAGGAATTGCCGTTTCTTTCAACAAAAAGGGAATCTTCATCGCATCAGATATCAGTAACCGGGTTCATTATAATTTCACGACTACTGAAACTGCAACCGTTGATCAACAGGATCTTGTCGGAAATATAAAGGGAGAAATTTACAAGTACCGGGATTATAAACTTACCAAAGTTGCACAAACCAGCATTTTAGACGCACAACCCATCAGGACTTACCGGAACCAAATAGTTGAATTATTTCGACACAAACAGGCCATACTATGCTGTTCCGGAAGTGGCATCGGTATTTTCACTACTGATTTTAAAAAAGTTAAAGAACTTAGAGACAAAAAAAATGCACTCCACGGATTATTTTATCACAAAGATCATTTTTACCTGGTTAACAGGTTTTCTATTATTAGAACGACCTGGAAAGATCTAAATTCTTTCGGTTATCCTTACCATTATTCTTCCTGGATCACCCTGAATCATTTCAGGTCCTACGCCCTGTTAAATGATTCTGTTGTGCTGGTTGGCACGAATGACGGGCTTTACAGGTACCACCTGAATACGGATAAATTTTTAAAAGTCAGTCTCCCTGTAAAAGATCCTGCCATTACTTCCGTCAGCCTGATTAATCCCAAAAAAATACTCGTTTGCACCCGATACAAGGGTATTTTTCTGATGAACGGAAATAAGATCCTGCAAAAAATCTCTTCACCCTGCGTTTCCGTTTCAAAGACCCTGTTCTTTCATGGGCAGCTGATTGTCCAGGGAAACGACGGAATTTACATCAAAAACCTGGGGAAATCGGGAAATCAGGAATGGGTCAA
>CBFGPJ010000247.1:0-5420 GCA_965650615.1 uncultured Fluviicola sp.
TTTCAGGAACACGTAATTTGCCTGCATTTTTGGTGGCAAAACCAGGATTGAACTCCGGTTTCATGATCACACAATATACCTGTGCTTCCATCGTGAGCCAGAACAAGCAATTGTGTACACCGGCAAGTATCGATACGATTGATTCCAGCAACGGACAGGAAGACCACGTTTCCATGGGAGCAAATGCTGCCACAAAGTTATTCCGGGTGATTGACAATTGTTATTCCATCCAGGGAATTGAGATCCTGCATGCATGCCAATCATTGGAATTCCGCAGGCCGGCAACTTCGGGTAAGCGTCAGGAAGAGATATTTGCTAACTTTAGAAAAAAAGTTCCTTTCGTAAAAGAGGACGGTTATATGCACCCGTTGATGCAATCAAGTAAAGAATTTGTAAAAAGAGGAATATGAGTGAAGGATATACAGAGGTAAATCAGGAAACAGAACAACCTAAAAAAAGACCGGTTTTATTGACCGTGTTGTGCATCTTGAGTTTTATTGTAGTTGGTTTCGGTTTATTGGGAGTTTTGTTTTCACTGATCGGTGGAGAACCGACAACAGAAGAAATTGAAGCAGCATACAACCAAATCGTTCAAATGGCGAGCGATATGCGCGACAAGCAATTAACAACCATTGCCGACATGTTGGAGCAGGGAGCGGAATTGACAATGTATCAGCAACACCGTTATTGGTCTGTATTGGCTATCAATGCTTTAACGATGATCACTGGTTTTGTAGGAGTGCTCTTTATGTTCAGAGGGAAAAAATTAGGATTTCACCTATACATTATTTACAATTTGCTGAGCGTCGGGGGGACATTCCTGATCGTACCGTCTCACATGGTTCCGATGGCTTCCGTGATCATGAACCTGATCATTTCAGGATTGTTTATCTTCCTTTACAGCTTGAATTTGAAGTGGATGAATAAGTAATTGAAAATGGAGAATTGAAAAGGTAAAAGAACTCAAAAGCTTTTCAATTCTCCATTTTACATTTTCAATTTCTTGATAATTAATCCATTTATAATTGATAATTCCCTCAATTAACCACCATTCAGTTCTTTTTTGCGCAGGTTAAATTCTCATCAGACACATTTAACTAAACGATTGAACATTTAACAAAACGTATAATTACTTCATCTACATTTGTTTCATGTGATTTTTAAAATGCGAATGGGCCCTCGGATTTGAAAGATTCACATCATGTATCAATGATGTCCAATCTATTAAACTATTAAACATGCGCAAAAATTTACTTTTAGGTGCAATCACTTTCACTGGATTCCTCTCGGGAAACTTATTTGCACAAGAAACCACAAGTGGCTGTGGCCTTGAAAAAGAACGCCAGAAAATGTACGCGGAAAATCCGGGTCTTGAAGCCGATTACAGGAAATTGGTAAACCGATGCAAAGAAACCCGGACGTTGATGGGGAAATCTACTACGGTTCGCATTATTCCCGTGGTATTTCATATTCTTCATGAGTACGGAACTGAAAATATTACCGATCAGCAGGTTCAAAACCAGGTAATGATCCTGAACCGCGATTTCCAGAAATTAAATCCGGGACTAAACCAGATTGTGGAACCGTTCGACTCAATCATCGGAGATGTGGGATTGGAGTTTCGTTTAGCAACCTTAGATCCGTTTGGTAATTGTACAAATGGTATCGAACACATTTATAATCACAACACCAATCAGGGAGATAGTTATTCGAAACTGTATCAATGGGATCGTGATAAATACCTCAACATCTGGGTGGTAAAAACAATGGCAGATGCAGGTGTTGCGGGATTCGCACATTACCCAACGGATGTTACCGGAACGGGGTTCTGGAGAGACGGTGTCGTGGTATTGAATACTTATGTGGGTGAAATTGGAACTTCTACTCAAGTGAATCCAAGTACCCTGAGCCATGAGGTAGGTCATTTCCTGGGTTTATCACATACCTGGGGAAATTCCAATACACCCGGTGTGGCATCCAATTGCAGTATCGACGATGGAGTGGAAGATACTCCGAATTGTATTGGTGTCACCTCATGTCAGTTAACGTCAAATTCGTGTACTGACGGTACGAATCCATCCGATTACTGGTATCCCAACGATGTTATTGATAATGTGCAGAACTTCATGGAATATTCGGGTTGCAGATTCATGTTTACCAACGGGCAAGGGGATTTCATGAATAACGTCCTGGATCTGGAAACAAGCGGTCGTAATAACTTACATACCGCGAACAACCTGCTGGAAACAGGAACCGAAACCTTAACTCCCGTTACGTGTATTCCAGTAGCAGATTTTTATGTGGATGTCAATGGAATAAATGGAAATCTGGCACAAAATGCAAATGCAATGACTGCTTGTGTGAATGATCCCATCGCTTTCAAGGACGCTTCCTGGAAAGCCGGAGTTACTTCCTGGTCCTGGAGTTTCCCGGGCGGAGTTCCTTCAACTTCAACAGACCAGAATCCGACAATTACGTATGCTTTACCTGGTTGGTATAGTGTTACTCTGACTGTTTCCAATGCTGCAGGTACGGACACAAAAACAATCAACAACATGATTTATATTCAGGGTGACTGGGCTGAGTATACAGGTCCAGGAATGGAAGATTTCAACCAAAACGGCAATTTTTGGATCACACACAATCCGGAAGATAATTACGCAGCATTTAATCGTGTTAGTTCAGGTGGACGGGGAAATACCGCTTGTTTCAAGTTAAACAACTTCAAGGACGTTTCCACGGCTCAGATGTTTACAGAGGATTGGTATTACGATGATCGCCTGGGAAATGCCAAAGACTACCTGATCTCACCGGCAATTGACTTGAGAAACACCTCAAATATTACTGTTTCATTTGATTACGCTTACGGTACAAAAGCCACAGAAACTACAGATATTACGGAAAAATTGATCGTATACTCTTCAAGAGATTGCGGTAAAACATGGATCCAGAAAGAAATGTTTACCGGGACAGACTTATTAACAGCAGGATATGTCGGCAACACAGATTTCGTTCCGAACAATGATCTCCAGTGGAAAACAGCAAGCTTTACTTACACACCGAATGCTTCGGATAACAAAACAAAGTTCAAATTCGAGTTTATTGCTTCTGACTTCTCTTCCAATTTCTATTTTGATAATTTCAACATCACAGGAACCTTGGGTATTGAGGACAATGGATTGCTTTCTGCCATTTCTCTTGCTCCGAACCCGGTTGCAAGTGGTTCTGATTTATCGGTTGAGATCGCTAATTCTGAAGCCGGAATGAAATTATTGGTGATGGATCTGAAAGGTGCCATTATTTCAACAACAGAAGTTGCTGCATCTTCAGGAGTTCAAACCATAAATATCCCGATGAATGTTGCAAAAGGATGTTACATTCTTTCTGCCGTTCAGGGAACTGCGAAGTCTACACACAGGGTAATTGTTCAGTAATTATCAATTATGAATTATCAAGGGCGGATCTGGTTAGATTGCCCTTGATAATTAAATCATTAATAATTGATAATTTATGGAATTCTTTTTTTTAACGGGGGAATATGTGCTATCTTTGCACTCAAATTCCAAGTATTTCTAATGATTTCAGTAAATAATCTCTCTCTTCAATTTGGTAAACGCGTTTTGTTTGATGACGTAAACCTCAAATTCGGTTCAGGTAATTGCTACGGTGTTATTGGTGCAAACGGTGCCGGTAAATCTACTTTCTTAAAGATTTTAACAGGCGAGCAAGACCCAACTTCCGGACGAGTGGAATTGGAGCCGGGAAAACGTATGGCGGTATTAAGCCAGAACCACTTTGCTTTTGATGAGTTTGAAGTGTTACAAACCGTAATCATGGGACATAAACGCTTGTTCGAGATCATGACCGAAAAGGATGCTTTGTATGCAAAACCTGATTTTTCGGATGAAGACGGAATGCGTGCTTCGGAATTGGAAGCGGAATTTGCTGATTTGGAAGGATGGAACGCTGAAACAGATGCAGCTACTTTGTTGAGTAACTTAGGTATCGATGAGAGCAAGCATTACATGAAAATGGAAGATGTTCCTTCAGAATACAAAGTTCGTATCTTGTTGGCTCAGGCACTTTTTGGTAATCCGGATGTACTGGTGCTTGATGAGCCTACCAATGACTTGGATTTGAAAACGATCGGCTGGTTGGAAGATTTCCTGTTGGATTTCAGAAATACGGTAATCGTTGTATCGCATGACCGTCACTTTTTGGACACGGTTTGTACACATGTTTGCGATATTGACTTTAGCAAAATCAACCTGTTTACAGGAAACTATACTTTCTGGTACCAGTCATCCCAATTGGCAGCTCGTCAGCGTGCGGATAAAAACAAGAAAGCAGAAGATAAGAAGAAAGAGTTGCAGGACTTTATTTCTCGCTTCTCAGCGAATGCTTCAAAATCCAAGCAGGCAACAAGCCGTCGTAAGTTGATCGAAAAATTGGATCTGGAAGAAATTCAACCGTCTTCCCGCCGTTATCCAGGAATTACTTTCCAACAGGAACGTGATGCAGGAAACCAGATTTTGACGGTAAGCGGATTGACTAAAATGCACGAAGGAGAATACATGTTCAAAGACTTGTCATTTACCTTGAACAAAGGTGATAAAGTGGCGATCGTTTCCAAAAACTCATTGGCAATCACCCAATTCTTTGAAATATTGAACGGAAATATGCAGGCAGATAAAGGGGAGTTTACCTATGGAACTACCATTACAACTGCTTACTTACCGAATGATAACTCTTCGTTCTTCCAGGATAAACTGTCTTTGATCGACTGGTTACGTCAATATGCACAAACAGACGAGGAAAAAGAAGAAGTGAACCTGCGTGGATTCCTTGGAAGAATGTTATTCTCCGGAGAAGAAGCTTTGAAAAGTGCAACGGTGCTTTCCGGAGGTGAAAAAGTGCGTTGTATGTTGTCGCGAATGATGCTTGCAAAAGCAAACTTCCTGATGATGGATGAACCGACAAACCACTTAGACCTGGAATCGATCACGGCATTGAACAATGGAATGACGGCTTTCGAAGGAACGATGTTGTTCACATCTCATGACCACGAGTTGGTTTCTACTGTAGCAAACAGAATCATTGAGTTAACTCCGAATGGGTTCATTGACAAAATGATGCCATACGATGATTACTTACAGGATGCTAAAATTGCAAGTTTACAGGAAGAATTATACGCTTAAAAAAAAAGATAAAAAGAGAAAGGGGGCAAATCTTGATTTTGCCCCCTTTCTTGTATGTTATAATCGGCTCGTGAGGATATTTAATCGCTTAGATCACTTTTTCTAGATTGAATGCAAAAGATACCAGACAAAATAAAACAGGACTCCTATATAGCTTGCATAATGAATCCGGTTGAAATAGGTGATGGATGTTTCATTTTGATTTTTTGATCCCTGCCACCG
>CBFGPJ010000248.1:0-5413 GCA_965650615.1 uncultured Fluviicola sp.
GAACGATAATGCCATTATTCAATATTTGAAGGAGAATTATGGATATAATCCACGTTATGAGAAAGTACATTTCAAGAATGTTGGTGATTTAAGTGTTGATCAGGAGTTCAGTATGTTTGATCAAATGGCTCGTTACAGCCCGGTAAGGATTCCTTTTGTTGGTAGCAAATTCCATAGAAGTTTACCTAGTCAGATGTATTATAAATACAATGAACTGGCTCAGGAATCTTCATTAGGTGTAAGTGCTCCAACAAAAAGAACAAAGAGAAAAACGCGCAATCAATCCATACGAAATGTATCAATTAAAGAATTAAGAAATGGTATTGGGTATGGACCGTGCGTTAAACGATCCATGGTAGTAGCTGGCGATATAGCAATACCTGGTTATGCAATGGATCATCATACTGGGGAGGTGCAGATTATTAGAAATGATGGTGCACGTTATGTTTATGGACTTCCACTTTATAATGTTACCAAAAGAGAAGCTTCTTTCTCAGTAAATGCTGGAGGTTATCATCCTGAAACGGGATTAGTTACCTATAACACAGGTGACAATTCCACTTCAAATAGTGTTCATAACGAAAATTTCAGTAGAACGACAACACCTGCATATGTTCATACTTACTTGTTGACGTCTGTTTTATCAACAGATTACCAGGATCAAACGGGTGATGGTCCTTCGGATGATGATTTAGGTGCATATACAAAATTCACTTATGCGGATAAATTAGGAGCTCTTTATAAATGGAGAGTGCCAATGCAATCAATGCAAGCCACTTTTAATGGAGGTCTGAATGCGGATGAAGATGATGATGAAGCAAGTTATATTTATGGAACCAAACAACAAAAATATGTTCAAAAGATAGAAACGAAAACACATGTTGCCTATTTTGAGCTTTCTGCCAGAAAAGATGCAAAAGGTGTGAATGGAGAAGATGGTGGAATGAGTACAAGCAACAACTCTTTCAAATTGGATAGAATCCGTTTGTATTCAAAAGCTGAAATTTTAGCTTCCGGAGGGAACCTTACTACCAATTCTGTGGGTACAGCGAAACCAATTAAGACTGTAAACTTTGAATATAGTTATTCACTTTGTACTGGTGTACCAAACAACAATACGGGAGAGACGCTTTCCTCAAATGAATTGAATAATAAGGGAGGTAAATTAACATTAAAGAAAATTTACTTTACATACCGTGATTCCAACATGGGGAAATATACAGGTTACAGATTCAACTATGGTGAATATGCTGATGGTAAGGATGAATATACCGGTGGAAACTTGGTTATAGGAACAAATAATGTTTCAAATCCCAAATACGATATCAAAGGATATGATTCCTGGGGAAAATATAAACCGAGTGGGGCAACAGCGAATGGTGATAATACAGATCCTGTAACTGCTTCGGAATTTCCATTTACAGATCAAAATCGTGGGACACAAGATCAACAGTCAAGTGTTTGGTGCCTCAGAACGATTCATACACCGTCAGGTGGAAACATCTCTGTCGAATATGAATCGGATGATTACAGTTATGTTCAGGATAAAAAGGCCTTAAGAATGTATAAGGTAGTGGGTGCAGGAACGAGCTCCATACCTTCAATTTCTGCCGGCGCTGCAGGAGAATTGTATACGAATACTATTGCAACTACACCAAATGACTATTTATATGTACGTGTTCCAGATGAAACCCCTAGTGGTTTATCTAGTGTGCGTCTTAAAGAAATGTTCTTATCAAACCTGGAAAGCAATATCGTACAATTCCGGTTTTTTGTCAATATGACAAAGGCTGGAGGTAATGGTTCGGGAAGTGTTGATGATTTACCGTTTGACTATGTTTCAGGGTACGCGGAATTAGATGGAGGAAGAGATTGTGGATTTTATGAAAATCCAAGTGATAATTCCAAATATGTAAGTATTCCTATTAAAACGGTAAACATTGAAGGAGGTGTAGCACCTAATCAACAAGTTAATCCCATTTCTAAAGCAGCATGGAATTTTGGTAGAAAGTACTTATCGAAACAAGTCTATGACAATGCTCCTTCCGGAAATTCAACTGCAATTCAGAATATTGTTGAGCAGATGTTGTCATCCAACGTGCTTTCGAATTTAAAGGAAATTTTTACAGGACCGAATGTAACTTTAAAAAACAGGTTTATAGGAAGACGTTTTGTTAAGGATAAATCCTGGGTTCGTTTAAATGTTTCGAATGGATCTAAGTTAGGTGGGGGCTGTCGTGTAAAGACTGTTAGAATGTCCGATGTTTGGGGGTCTGAAGACCCGGCTAATTCCATGAACCCTTCACAAACTGATTACCGTACCATGAATTACGGTCAATCGTATAATTACAATTTATCGGATGATGCCGGAGCCGCTACAAGTGGTGTGGCAACCTATGAACCGGTTGGAAATAAAGAAAATCCTTTTGTAATGCCGGTTGTTGCTACAACAAAACACTTGTTGGCACCGAAAGAGGAAAACTATATTGAAAAACCTTTTGGAGAGTCCTTTTTCCCAAGTCCTCAAGTGACCTACTCACGTGTAAGTGTTGCAAATGTGTCTGGGGCTTCTGATATTCCTTCCGGAATGCAGGTAAAAAGAACACATAAAACAGGTAAGGTCGTAACCGAGTTTTATACTTCCAGAGATTATCCTACGATTGTTGATCAAACTGGTCTTCAAGCCAAAGAAGATAAAAAGTTACCATTGGCAAGCCTACTAAAAATAAAGATGAAAAAGCATTTTACGGCATCACAGGGTTATGTGGTTCATTTGAATGATATGAATGGAAAACAAAAGGCACAATGGGTGTATGCTGAAGGACAAGCACAAGCTATATCAGGTGTGACTTACCGTTACGCATCCAATGAAGATTTTCCGTCCAATAGTGCTGATTACAATAAAGGGGCATTGAATAACAATGTGCGTGTAATCTTTCCGAATGGAGATGTTAAAAACCAAGTCATCGGAGTGGAATATGATGTTGTTCACGATTTGAGAGAAAATTCTAGCAGTACTCAGATTGTAGGAGTGAACACCAATTTAGCAGCATTTTTGGTTGGAGTCATTCCTGGATTGGTTCCAATTCCTTTACCAGATATGACTAATTCTGAGGATCAGTTCAGATCAGTTTCCACAACCAAGGTGATCAATACTTTTGGAATTTTGGTGGAAACTGTAGTATACGATGGTGATACGAAGGTGTCTACGAAGAATATTGCCTGGGATGCAATGACTGGGGAGGTATTATCTACCGAGACAGTGGATGAGTATAACGATAAGTATTATACATTTAATTATCCTGCTCATTGGTTTTATTCGGGCATGTCACAAGCTTCATTGAATTTGGGGGTGAATGGCAAGCTTTCGGCTTCAGGAACTTCTTATACTATGCAAGGTCTTCCTTCTCCTTATATGGCAAGCGATTTCTTAATGGAGGGAGATGAAATTGTGTATGGTCCAACAACAAGCAATTTTATCAGACCTCACGCATGGGTATCTGTTGTACAAGGTAATACCTTTAAATTGATAGATGCAACAGGTACTGCAATTACTGGATCTGCAAATAACGGAGACTTTACAGTAATTCGATCTGGTCATAGAAACATGCAATCCTTAGGAATTATGAATGTAACCTTGATGCGTAACCCATTAAAAAATACGAGTGGAGCATATGTAACGAATCTTGGAACTTCATTCATGTCAACACCTACGCCTGCAACACCTGCTTCCGATTGGGAGGTTTGGAGAATTATTAACGCTGGAGCGGTAGATTATTCGGACAATTGGCCTGCCGGATGTGAGTGCGGGTTAACAGGAACGAATCCTTATGTTCGAAATGAAAAAGGAGTTTGGAGAACAAAATCATCCAGAACTTATTTAACAGGACGAAATTTTCATGATGAAGTTACTCCTAGAAGGGATGGGTTTTTTACATCCTTTTCACCAATGTATAAGTTAACAGCTTCTAATACTTGGTATAAGGATATGAATAATTGGACTTTCGTCAGTGAGGTTTCTAAATACAGTGCTTATGGATTTGAATTGGAGGATATGGATGCATTAAAACGTCCTTCAGCTGCATATTACGGTTATAACAATACAACACTGATGGCAGTAGGAACAAATTTGAAATACAGTGAAATTGCTTTTGATGGGTTCGAAGATAGAGGTTTTGCAGGTTGCACAACAAATACACATTTCAATTTCCCTGGAAACCTAAAAGCAATTGGGGTACAGGGAACCGCAACCGGTGATATCAGCCGAAATGCTGCTCATACAGGTAAACACAGTATTCGGGTGAATGCTGGGAATAATGTAACACTGAATAAGAAAATTGCTTGTCCACAGACAGCCCAACCTTAAACAACTTGAACGATGAAAAATAAGTTTCTTTTATTGCTGTTGATCTCCTTTTCCTTTTTGGGAAATATAGGTCGCGCTCAATGTCCGATGGTACTTTTCTCACATGGTTATGAGTTCCAATGTAGTGCGGGGGAAGTAACTATGGGAGTGGTTATATGTCCGAATTCAAACCCTTCAAGTACTATTGTTCTTGATCATGTGGAATGGAATTTTGATGATGGATCACCTGTTGTTTCGACAAGTGGTTTAAATGTCACTCATACCTACACAACATCCAATATTTTTCATGTTGTTGCAGAAGTCTTTTTTTTTAGTGGATGGCGTACCATGTTCAACGATTGCAAAACACGTTACTTCGGGTAATATCATTCAATATCAGCCAAGTCTGCTTACTTTTTGTGATTATACTGGTTGGACGTCCAATAATTATTTGACCGTACCTGTTATGTTGTTCAACGTATCCTTATTCATGGATTATACAGCTCCATTAACATCTTCTACACCAATTACATTTAAAGGAGAGCTAGTAGGAACTGCTCCTGGAGTACCAGCGAATTATACGTTTACAATTGATGGAGGTTCTACACCTGCTGCCGTTGGTTCCGTTAGTGGTACGGGGGTTTTTGTTATAAACACGACACCAACTCCGATCACGCTTCCAATTGGTCAGCATATTGTAGAATTGAAAGTTACAGACAGGAATACAACAACTTGTCCCATTACTCAGACATTGGTGTTTGATGTTCTGCCTACTGAACCTGATTCATGTGCCTATTGTTTTACTTTCAGACCTGTACCTGGAAAAAGATATTGGGCAAGTGCATGGGTAAAACAAGATGTACCATCTCAGGTAAAAACATATCCGAACATTGCTCCTAGTGCAATTTCCCTTGATTTAACTTATGTCGGTTCCGCTTCTACGGTTAGTCTTTATCCTTCAGGAGATATCATTGATGGGTGGCAGCGAATTGCAGGAGAATTTACCGTTCCGGCTTCAGCAACAGAGATTAATATCAAATTGGCGAATGCAACTTCATTGGTAACTTA
>CBFGPJ010000249.1:0-5407 GCA_965650615.1 uncultured Fluviicola sp.
ACCGAGAATTTGAAATGTTAGAAAACAAACAAAATGTTTTTTAATTCTTAACGTTTTTGTGATAGTTTCTTAATGATTTATTTGCCTTAAATTTAGGCCGTTAAGAACAAAATACATTATGAAACTACAACTGGTCAAGGGAGCTCTCACCCTGATTTTACTACAGTTTTGGTCCTTTTCTTATGGTCAAACTGTCACCCAACAACTAACTGCGGAAGAAATCGTAAATCGTGTTGCTTATGTACATGGAAATGATTTTGTGTTAAATAATCCTACTTTGGTTACTGCACTCGGAAAGGTCATGAATGATCGGATTGAGTACAGAGCTGTTGAACAGGATCAGACCGAAAAATTTCCGATGTTGTCAACAATGCCTTTGCTATCTAAAGCAAACCCGACAATTCAAGGAGCAGACTTCGCTAATTTTAATTTGGAAGCATTCAATCCTTTAGTTTATAATCTGGATTTCTTCTCTGATAAAACCTTTGTTTATCGTATCGATAATACGAATTACATCATGGTTATTAAACCTATTACAAGAAACTAAACCATGAAAAATAATCGTATGAATGGATTTCAATCCTTTGTTAAAGGGTTGGTCCAAATGACTTTACTAGTGTCGGTTTTCAGTTTTGATGCACAGGCACAAAGTCTTACATGTGGAGCAGCTACAGCTTTAACAGTAAATACTACTTGTGTAACAACAGCTTTTTCAAATGATGAAAATGGTCAGCCAGGTTCAACAACAACTACTCCTAGTTGTTTAACCGGAACCATTTCTTCAGATGTCTGGTATACCGTTACCGGAACCGGAGGAACGCTTCAGGTAACTGTTTCGGGTGCAGATCAAAATGCAACCGTTGCTGTTTGGACTAGTTGTGCGCAAACAACCCAAGTGAGCTGTATGAATGTGGCTTCAGGTGCTTCCGGATCGATGACATTTAGTTCTGTTGCTGCAACAACCTACTATATTCAGATTATCCGTACCAGTGGAGGTAGCAACACAAATATGTCGGGAAATATCTGTGTAACTTCTGTTGCACCTCCTCCAGCAAATGACAACTGCGCGGGAGCAACCGTTTTGACTCAGGCTGCAAGTTGTTCAACCACTTCGGGAACTGTTGCGGGTGCAACCAATTCAGGGATTGCATCTTGTACCGGAACACCGGATGACGATGTATGGTATTCATTTACTGCAACAAATACCACTGCAATTATTACACGTACGACTTCCTGGGATTCAGGTGTGGAAATTTTTGCGAGCACAGGAGCAGCGCCGGGATCTTGTATCGGAGCTTCTTTAGGTTGCCAGGATGCAGAAACCAATTATACTGTAAGTGGTTTGACTGTGGGGATGAATTACTATGTCAGAGTATATACCTGGAGTGCCTCTACGACACCGGCAACACCTACTTTCACTATTTGTGTTACTTCTCCTGCGCCACCGCCGGCAGGTTCCATTTTTATGCCTTCTTCCGGAAGTACTTCTGCATGTAGCGGAACATTTTACGATGGTGGTGGATTGTCAGATTATGCTAATTCAGAAACACGTGTATTTACTATTTGTCCTTCTACGGCGGGAGCAAAGTTGAAATTGGTATTCAGTGCCTTTCAAACAGAAAGCAGTTTGGACTTCTTAGAGATTTTTGACGGAAACTCTGTTGCTGCTCCGTCTTTGGGAACCTATTCCGGGACAACTGGCCCTGGTACAGTCCAGGCCACAGCTGCGAATGCAAGTGGGTGTTTGACGTTCAGATTTACAACAGATGGTTCGGTTGTTTATCCTGGATGGGTAGCCGACCTTTCATGCGTAGTGCCGTGTCAGACAATTACTACCAATATTACTTCCGTGAGCCCTGCTCCGGGAGCGGGAGGAATCATCCGTATTTGTCAGGGACAGAGTATCACAGCTACCGGTTCCGGTACTTTCTCTACCAGTGGAGCTGGTGCAACCTATTCCTGGAATTTTGGAAATGGGGTAACGGCAGCAGGAACTTCAACGACATATACTTACCCTGCTGTGGGAAGTTATTATTTGAATTTAGTAGCAACAGATGCAAACGGTTGTACAAATACCAATTACAACAACCAAATTATCCAGGTTTCTACAACGCCAACTATAACAACATCTGCAACTCCTTCTACCTTATGTACGAATCAAACATCTGCGTTAAGTGCAAATGTTACCATGACACCGTATACGGTAAACTGTACACCACCGGTTTCCGGAACAACGTTCTTGCCAGATGGATCAGGAGTTTCGTATTCGACTTCCATAACTACCAATTGTTATAATCCGGCTGCCACCGTTACTGCGGCATCTGATATAACCAATATTTGTTTGAATATGGAGCATTCTTATTTGGGGGATTTATCGCTGGAAATCGAATGTCCGAACGGACAAACTATCAGTTTACAGGATTATGGGTCCGGGGGTGGTTCGGCTAACCTGGGAACTCCATGGGCAACAAGTACCGTCGATGGAAGTTCGACAACTACTACACCTGGTACCGGGGCCAATTATTGTTTTTCAATGTCAGGATCTGCTACGATGGTAAATTCGATTGTAACCGGAGGAACTTTCCCTAGTGGAAATGGGCCGGGTACTTATACGGATAGCTATATACCGGCGGGAACTTATTTGCCTGCAGAAGGTTTTTCAGGATTGATAGGATGTCCTCTGAATGGTAGCTGGACGATCCATGTAACCGATCACTTAGGTTCTGATAATGGATATATCTTTAACTGGGATGTGAATTTCAGTGCTGGTATTGTTTCGGTGCCTTCTTATACACCAACAATCGTTTCCCAGGGATGGGTTGCTGCAACAACACTTTCAAGTACGGGTGCAACAACAGCGGATGTTACTCCAACCAACCAGGGAACGCCTTGTTTTACGTATAGTGTAACGGATAACTTCGGGTGTACTTATACCGCTCCGCAATGTATAACGGTAAACTGTGGTACTTCTTTACCAATCGGTTTGGTGAGTTTTGATGCAACGGCAGTGGATAATTCTTCTGTGAGATTAAACTGGGAAACAAGCTCCGAACAGGATAACGATTATTTCGTAATTGAACGTTCTGTAAGTGGTGCCGACGGTTGGCAGGAAATCGCACTGGTTGACGGTGCCGGAAACTCTGAAACACCAAAATATTATATGGATGTGGACGACATGCCGCTGAACGGGGTTTCTTATTACCGTTTGAAGCAAATTGATTTCAATGGCCAGGAACGCATTCACGAAATGGAGTCGGTATATATTGATATTGCAGGAATGAGTGATTTGGTTATTTTCCCGAATCCGGCAACAGACCTGGTGACTTTGAAAGGAGATATTGTTTCATTGAGCACATTTAAATTACTGAATGCAATGGGACAGGACATTCGTATGAATGTTTCATCATACAAACAGGGAGACGGAACATTGGTGTTGGATATTTCTTCACTTAGAGCCGGAGTTTATGTGATTAAGAATGGATCGAAAGTGTATTCTTTGGTAAAGCAATAAACAGTTTTTAATATAAACAGTAGGGGCTCGATTAATCGGGCCCTTACTGTTTTACAAAATATATTCCCTATTTTGTCATCAAATTAATGAAAGATGAAAAGTTTGATTGGAATAGTTATCGGTTTGTCGCTGATTTGCAGTGTGGTTTCTTGTGGTGCGAAAGAATTTAGATCTTGTTAAGGAGTATAAAGAATACGTCGAATCAAAAAATCAATCAATCTCTTTGAAATTAAGCAAGGAGAGACTGAATGGAAAAAATGGTTTTTATTGGTTCCAGGTGATCCAGCATGTGGGAGCTTCCCAAATTGTGAAAATGAATATTAAAGTGCGTGAGGATAGTTTTAAAATAACAGTGATGGATGAAGATACCGGTTTCGATCTTACTCCGGAAGAATATCAAAAGAAATTTCCGTTTAAATAGTCTTATATCCGCTCTAAAACATACCTGATCAACCCGTTCATTTCCTGCTCGTAACCTTTACTGAATTCCATACGGGGCCTGTTCGCAATTCCCAGGCAAATGGTAATGCATTCGTGTCCCATTGCTTTTCCCAGTGCAAATAACGCAGAACTTTCCATTTCAAAGTTAACTACCCGGTGATGATTGAACACGAATTGTTCCAGTTTTTCATTTACATCGGAAGTTCTTGTCCCCAAACGCAGGGACCTTCCCTGCGGAGCATAAAATCCTGAACTCGTTACGGTAATTCCTGCATGAACGTTGTCTCCGTTCAATTTTTTAGTCCATATTGCCGATCCTTCCGCGCAATAAGGAGTGATTTCATCAGGGAATCCCACGAACGCATCCAATGAGCTTGCAATTGCCTGTTCTTCCGCGTTGAATGTGATCGGGTAAAAATGTGCCACATTATCAATTCCAACTGCGTGGCTCGATAAAATATAACTGTGAACATCAATGTCTGCCTGGAGGATCCCACAAGTCCCGATTCGGATCAAATTCAACGAAGTAAGTTCTGTACGGTTCTCGCGATTCTTCAAATCGATATTCACCAGAGCATCCAGCTCATTGATTACAATATCGATATTATCTGTTCCGATTCCCGTTGAAAGTGCCGTTACACGCCTTCCTTTATAGGTTCCGGTATGGCAAACAAATTCCCGGTGTTTGGATCGGTGTGTAATCTCATCAAAGAAAGCAGAAATTGCTGCTACACGATCCTGATCTCCAACCAATAAAACAGTCTGAGCAATGTCATCAGGAGAAATTCCCAAATGATAAACATTTCCCTGTGAGTCCAATACCAATTCTGATGCAGGATATTTCATTTAATTGAGAATTGAAAATTTAAAAATGTAAAAGAAGAAGAAATCAAAGCTTTCGAAAAAAAACAAGCGTTAGCGCAGTTTCTTTTCAATTCTCCATTTTACATATTCAATTACTTGATGCTTCCGAATACCTTGCTGAGCAAATCTGTTACACGTGCAGCAGGATCTTTACGGATCTTGTTTTCTTCTTTTTCCACCATTTGGAATAATCCGGAAATAGCTCTTTCAGTCACATATTGATTCAGATCAGGATTGATTTTTTCTCCACCCGTCAAATTCATTGCGCTGTTGTATTTTGTAATGATCGGGTTCCAGTATTCCGTTAATTTCACCTTGGAGATAGCGTCTTTTACCTTTGGTGAAAACGCTGCAACCAGTTTAGAGGTCGTGTTGTCTTTCAGGAAGCGGGTTGCGGCCCCGTCACCACCGTTCAAAATACTGAATCCATCGGAAATACTCATATTCAAAATAGCATCCTTAAAAATAGGTAGTGCTTCTTTTGTAGCTTCTTCTGCAGCTCTGTTCAGGGTTGTTTCGAATTTTTCAACCTGGGAGCCCAATCCCCAATCCATTGCTTTTTGCTTTACCTTCAAGGCATCCGGAGGAAAA
>CBFGPJ010000250.1:0-5383 GCA_965650615.1 uncultured Fluviicola sp.
CAATTCATCAACTGTTCCGTAGCTTTCAATGCGAATATGATGCTTGGGAAGCCGGGTCCCTCCAATTAAACCGGTTGTTCCGCCATCTCCTTTTTTAGTATAGACTTTCATAATCTAAAGTTAATGATATTTCACTTATTCAAATCTATAAGCTATTTACCATGGAAGATTTTATTTATATTTGGTTGAACGAAAATGAACTAAAGGTTGTCGGATCAAAAAGAAAACAACGGTATTACCTCGTCATAACAAATTAAAAAATAAACGATTATGAACAAGAAAAGTCTATTAGCAACGGTTGGTATTGCAATTTTAGTTGCCTGCGGAACCGCAAAGAATTCCACATCGAAAGTAGAAGTATTGCCGACTCAAGCGGACGTTGATCGTGTACAAACGAAATTTCCGGGATATACTCTGGATGAGTTGTACCAGGGGAAACAATTGTTCGAAGCAAATTGCAATTTGTGCCACAAGCTGAAAAAACCAACTTCTGAACCTGAATCAGAGTGGAGAGAAATTGTGCCCAGAATGGTGAAAAAAGTCAATAACAAGGAAGGGCATCACATTGATGAAGCAGGGCAGGAGAAGATCCTTCGCTATGTGATCACGATGGGATCCGTAGAGAAATCATAAAACAATCAAAAACAGTAGGGCGCGATTAATCGCGCCCTACTGTTTTATAAATCAAATCGATCTGCATTCATCACCTTGGTCCAGGCTGCTGCGAAATCAGTGACAAATTTGTCAGATGCATCCGAGCTTCCATATACTTCGGCTATTGCCCTTAATTCGGAATTGGACCCGAAGACCAAATCTGCACGGGTAGCCGTCCATTTTAACTCGCCTGTTTTGCGGTCACGGCCTTCGAATAGTTCCTGGTGATCATCCGTTGCTTTCCAAACAGTATTGGTATCAAGCAAGTTCAAAAAGAAATCATTTGTCAGCGATCCCGGTTTCCTGGTGAAAACACCGTGTTTAGACCCATCGTAATTCGTGTCCAATACGCGCATTCCGCCAATCAGAACGGTCATTTCAGGAGCGCTTAGATTGAGTAATTGTGCTTTGTCCACCAGTAATTCTTCCGTAGAAATGCTGGATTTTGCTTTCAGGTAGTTCCGGAATCCGTCTGCAAAAGGTTCCATGGCAGAGAACGAGTCAACATCAGTCTGGTCTTGTGAAGCATCCATTCTTCCCGGAATAAATGGAACACTTAATGAACGCCCAGCGTTTTTTGCAGCCTGTTCTATTCCGGTGTTACCGGCCAATACGATCAAATCTGCCAAAGAGATCTTTTTGCCGTCACTTTGAGCATTATTAAAACTCGCTTGAATTGCTTCCAGTTTTTGAAGGACTGTTCCAAGTTGAGTTGGATTATTTACCGCCCAGAATTTTTGAGGAGCTAATCGGATTCGGGCACCATTTGCACCTCCACGCTTGTCTGATCCGCGGAAAGTGGATGCCGATGCCCAGGCCGTGATGATAAATTGGGACAAAGGAATCCCGGAGTTAATGATCTTTTCTTTTAATTCTTCGATATCTTTTCCATCCACCAATTTATGATCGACTTTTGGAATCGGGTCTTGCCAAACCAGCACTTCTTTCGGAACTTCAGGTCCCAGGTAACGTGCAATCGGCCCCATATCCCTGTGTGTTAATTTGAACCAGGCACGTGCAAAAGCATCTGCAAATTGGTCCGGATTCTCATAAAAACGCCGGGATATTTTTTCATACACCGGATCAAATCTCAGGGAAAGATCGGTTGTGAGCATGGTTGGCAAATGTTTTTTAGATGGATCGTACGCATCCGGAATGGTTTTCTCAGCGTTTTTTGCAACCCATTGCTTGGCACCGGCCGGACTTTCAGTCAATTCCCATTCGTTACCGAATAAATTTTCGAAGAAATGATTGCTCCATTTGGTTGGTGTTTGTGTCCAGGTAACTTCCGGTCCACCAGTTGTGGTGTCTGCGCCAAATCCGGTGTTGAATTTATTGGTCCAGCCTAAGCCTTGTTCTTCAATTCCGGCACCTTCCGGTTCAGGCCCTACCAAATCCGGGCTTCCTGCACCGTGTGTCTTTCCGAAAGTATGTCCACCGGCAATCAGAGCGACGGTTTCCTCATCATTCATGGCCATTCGTGCAAATGTTTCCCGGATATCTTTAGCTGCAGCTATCGGGTCCGGATTTCCACCTGGTCCTTCGGGGTTTACGTAAATCAATCCCATTTGTACCGCTGCAAGCGGATTTTCGAGGTTTCGCTCACCGGAATAACGTCCATCGTCGCTTAACCACGTTTTTTCCGAGCCCCAGTAAACATCCTGGTCCGGTTCCCAAACATCCGGTCGGCCACCTGCAAAACCAAAGGTTTTAAATCCCATGGATTCCAATGCAACATTACCGGAAAGAACCAATAAATCCGCCCATGATAATTTCTGACCGTATTTCTGTTTAATAGGCCAAAGCAAGCGCCGCGCTTTGTCCAGGTTGGCATTGTCCGGCCAGCTATTCAAAGGAGCAAAACGCTGTTGTCCTGATCCTGCACCACCGCGGCCATCACCGATACGGTAAGTTCCTGCACTGTGCCATGCCAGGCGAATAAACAACGGTCCGTAATGTCCGAAATCTGCCGGCCACCAATCCTGTGAATCAGTCATTAAATGGTGAAGATCGGCTTTCACTGCCTGTAAATCCAAACTGTTGAATTCTTTCGCATAATTAAAGGTAGCTCCCAGCGGATTGGATTTGGCATCGTGCTGCCTCAGAACATTTAATCGTAATTGGTTGGGCCACCAGTTGTTGTTCCTGATGGTCTTTTCACTGTGATTTCCATTTGTTGCACCTGTAAAAGGGCATTTCGAAGCATCTCCGTTTGAGTTATTTTCCATCTTATCCTGTTTGGTAGTTCCCTTAAATGTATTAATTGTCGGGATCAATAAAAAGGGTTTGGGATAAAAAATATATTGATGCGAATGGGGAACAAATTGGAGGGGTGCGATTAATCGCGCTCTACACTTAAAATAATTTTGTTTTGAAAATTTTCGGGCGAATTGTAAACCCTTCTTTGGTTTGGTTTTCCCTTCGCCAAAGAATTCCCATTCTTCCGAGGTCGATGGAAACATGAAAACGTGAATCTGAAGCTAAATATTTCCAGCAATCCCACATGTCTTTGCTCCAGCGGATATCGTCCAAAATGAAAATGGTATCGCCGTGTGTCTGATCGAATAATGTGTCAATATAATGTATTGTTGCTTCACCGGAATGGTTTCCATCCAGGAAGATCAGATCGTATTTTCCGATTGCGGGAAGTTTTACAAAATCATCAAACGGACTGCAAATGGTGGTAATCCCTGAAAGTTGCCAGGTGTCGAATTGCTGGGTTGCCCGCGATAAAATAGCATCACATCCTTCAACGGTTATGAGGTGTCCGGAAGGATTAGCAGCCTTCAAATGAATAGATCCGGTCCCGATGGATGTTCCCAGCTCCAGCATCAGTTCGGGTTTGTAGTAATGTGCAATTCTCCAAAGAATTTCACCGTACAGTCCTTTACTGCTTGCATTTTTTGCTAAATCGGAAATGGACCTGGTAAGCCCCATTTGCCTGGAACCTGCCCCTAAATCATTTATTTGAAATGGTTCCCTGTACTTTTTGATCTTTTGCAGCCATTTTTTTCGTGCAGTGAGAAAATTTTTGTCCACTTTTGTCGTTAAACAATTGTCAACAAAGTCGAAGACGAAGGGAGAATGAATACCATGTCTGCCTTTTGACTTGAGTAAAAATCCGAATATTGATTTGGAATTTTGCATGACGCAAAGAAACGAAAAAACGCTACAGGAAGCATGCTTATGCTAAAAACTACAATAGAATTACAATTGGAACGCTTGCGAGCTCCACAACCTGCATTAAACCTGGTTGCTGCCTGCAGGATCCATGAAGGGATCATTGCTTTGAATGAGGAGAAATTCACGGATTTGGCAAACTCATTTTATCAATCTGAAAAGAAAGTTTCGGTATTTATTCCAGCATCAGGTTCCGGATCCAGGATGTTCCACTTTTTGTTTGAGTTTTTGGATAATCCGAATGAGAGCAATAGCGGATATGTAGAGCGTTTTTTGACACATATTGAAGATTTTGCATTTTTCTACCAGTTCCCGGCATCCATCCAAAGGGCTTTGCGCAACAGAAGTATGGACCTCGATGCATTTGTATCCTTTATCCTGAACAATAAAGGCTATGGATTGGCACATCTTCCCAAAGGATTGATCCCTTTTCATAAAAACGGACCTTTCTTATTGTGCCCGATCCAGGAACATGTGGTACAAGGGCAGTTATTGAATCAAAATGCGTGTTCTTTTCATTTTACAATTCAGCCCAAATTCCAGGAATACATTCAGCGTCAGCTGGAGTTTCTGGAAGGAATGACTTCCAGAAAGTTTGAGGTGGATTTTTCAGTACAGAACATGGAAACGAATGCGGTTGCTTTTGATGATAATTATCAGCCGATCCTTAGTCCGGAAGGAGATTTGTTGACAAGACCTGCAGGACATGGCGCTTTGCTGGAGAATTTTGCCGAAGTAGATGCAGATTTGATCTTTATTAAGAATATCGATAACATTCAACATTATAATCACTCGGAAATTGCCATTGAGACACAACGGATGTTGGGCGGTTTGTTCCTGGAAGTCCAGCTTGAAGTAGAAAAATTAATAGCAGATTTTTCAGAAGAAGCCTGGAATGATTTTAATGCCGAATACCAGATATTCCATGAATCAGTGAACGATTTATCACATAATGAGAAACTGGAATTACTGAAAAGACCTCTTCGCATTTGCGGGATGGTCCAAAACGAAGGACAACCGGGAGGAGGTCCGTTTTGGGTAGAGAATAACGGGGAAATCACCAAGCAAATTGTTGAAAAAGCACAGATTAACCCAAAAAGTGACCAGGTGCGTGTGATGATCCAATCTTCTCATTTTAACCCGGTGATCATGGTTTGCCAGGGAAAAAACAGCGACGGTTCTAAAATCGATTTGCATGCATTCAAGGACGAGAATGCGTATTTCAAAGTGAGCAAATCTCATAATGGTCAATCGATCCATTTTGTTGAATTGCCGGGACTTTGGAATGGTTCTATGGCAAAATGGAATACGGTTTTTGTGGAGATCCCGAGTGAAACATTCAGTCCTGTAAAATCCATTTTAGATTTGCTGGATAAGGCGCATCAACCTTGATTGATTGAAAATTGAGAATTGAAAATGTAAAAGTTTTAAACCGAGTTTAAGGACACTACTTAATCTGCTAAGACATAATCTTGCTTTTCAATTGTCCATTTTTAATTTTCACTTAATATAATTTTTGTCGTTTTAAAAGGTATTTCACCAGCACATC
>CBFGPJ010000251.1:0-5333 GCA_965650615.1 uncultured Fluviicola sp.
GAAGTGATCCTGAACATTCCTTCCGATTGGAATATTGCGTGTTCTATGGAAAGAGAAGGTAATGTGCTGAAAGCTGCAAATTTTGATGAATTGGCAGATTCACCTTTCATTTGTTCGGCCTCTTTGCAATACAATCAATACGAATCGCATGGAACGATCTTCCATTTGTGGTTCCAGGGAGATTGCATTGTCGATTGGACCAGATTAATCAGAGATTTTAAAGCATTTACAGATAAACAGATCGAGAAGTTTATCGAATTTCCGGTTCCGCATTATCACTTTTTGTTCCACATTCTTCCTTATAAAGCCTATCATGGAGTAGAACATCAGAAATCGACTGTCATTGCGCTTGGACCTACATATGATGTTTTTGGTGCGCTTTACACGGAATTATTGGGTGTTTCTTCCCATGAATTGTATCACACCTGGAATGTGAAGGCTATTCGCCCGATTGAAATGTTCCCATACGATTATCAAAAGGAAAACCTTTCTAAACTGGGTTATTTGTGTGAAGGTGTAACCACCTATATGGGAGATTTGATGCTATATAAATCAGGTGTTTTTGATTTGAACCAGTATTTGCATGAATTTACCGGACAATTGCAGAAACACTTTGATAATTTCGGTCGTTTCCATTATTCGGTTGCAGATTCTTCTTACGATACCTGGCTGGATGGTTATATACCTGGGGCACCGGGACGAAAGGTTTCTATTTATACGGAAGGTTGTTTATTGGCATTCGTTTGTGATGTGAAGATCCGCGAGCATTCGGCAAACAAACACGGATTGGATGAGTTGATGAAACGACTGTATTTCAATTTTGCATTGAATGGGAAAGGAGTTAGTGAAGAAGACTACCTTGGTTTATTGAAAGAATTGGCCGGTCCTGAAATAGAGGAACTGATCACAGATTATTTCTATGGAACAAGGCCGTTTGAAGCGATTTTAACCGAAGCACTGGAGTCCATCGGATTGGAGTTGACACATAAACCAAATCAAAAATATTCTGCCGGCAGAGTCGGATTCAAAGCAGTGCAGTTGGGAGCGCATTTCCAGGTGACAGCAATTTATCCCGGTTCTCCAGCAGATCTTACAGGATTGATGATCAATGATGAAATCATTGGCGTAAATGAATTCAAATTGAATGGCGATATTGACAATTGGTTGTCTTACCTGGATGATCAGAATAAACGATTGACCGTGATTCGCCAGGGAAGAATTCTGGAATTACCTTTACCGGAAGTTCAAAGAAGTTTCTATCTGGAATACGGAGTACAGGTGATCGAAAATCCGAATAACGCACAGAAAAAAGCATTTGAATATTGGGGGAAATAAAAAAAGTTCAAAGAGTTCAAAGAGTTCAAAGAGTTCAAAGTTTGAACCTTTTTAACCATTGAACATTTGAACAAAAAAAGAGGCCTAAGCCTCTTTTTTATTTTAATAATTGAACATGTCCCGTTTTCGTTATCTTTTTGTCCGATTCGGATGACTTGAATCGAATGGTCCAGGTGTAGATTCCGGATTTACACAATTCTCCGTTATACGTTCCGTCCCAGCCAAATTTCGTGTCGTTTGATTCAAACAAGGTTTCTCCCCAGCGGTTATAAATTGTCAGGGTATAGTTGTATGGATCAAAACCGGAAGTGAATACCGGGAAGAATACATTATTGAATTCATCACCATCCGGAGTAAAGGTGTTCGGAACGTAGAATACCAATTCTTCCTGGATGGTTACTGTTACCCAGGCTGTATCCGGACAATCTCCGGTATTATTGGCAATTAGTCTGATCACATAATTTCCTGCATCTTCCGAATAGGTGTGACTCGGGTTAAATGCATTGCTTGTCTCTCCGTCTCCAAAGTCCCAGGAATAAATAGAAGCATTTGCCGAAGTGTTAAAGGTGTGGAATTCAGGATTCATCAAACCATGGATCGGGTTATTCACTGAAAATGCCGCTACTGCATTTGGCAGTACGCAAATGAAGCTTGGGAAAGTAGTTGTTGTGGAACATCCCGACGGGCTGGTAGAAGTTACCGTTACATCATAGCAGCCAGGATTGTTGAATGTGTGGCTGAAACTGTTCAATTGATTTGAATTCGTGCTTCCATCTCCGAAATCCCAGGTAATTGAACTGGATGAAGGAGTACTTGCATCTGCCAATGAAGTGATAAACGGGGCACAGCCGCTTGCATCCGGGGTTGTAATTTGCACGACAGGCATCGGATTCACCACGATCGTGGTTGTTCCTGGTGTTGCACATCCTCCGGTAACTGTATAACTGATTGCATGGGAACCTGCACCTGCTTGTGAAGGTGAGAACTCGCCGGTTGTTGCATTCGTAATTCCTGTTCCAGACCAGTTTCCACCCGGAATGCTGGCAGAAAGTATGGAATTTGTTCCGGCTTCACAGAAAGGACCCGCTGGAGTGATTACCGGTACTTGTCCGGAATTAACGACCACGTTTGTTGTGGTAGACGAAGTACAGCCATTTAAGGATGTTGTTACGGTATAAGTTCCTCCGGCATTTATTGTTGCAGGAATAGAACCGTTTTGTGTGTTGGCGCTGAACCCGTTCGGTCCTGACCAGGTATAACTCGTTCCCGGCAGACTGGTTGCCGTCAGTTGCATCGTACTTCCTTCACATAACGGGCCGTTATTGGAAGCGATTACCGTTGGAACAGGGTTTACGGTTACTGTCGTTGTAGCTGTATTTGAACAGGTTCCTGTAGTTCCCGTAACTGTATAAGTTGTTGTAACAGTTGGATTCGCCGTAACAGTTGCTCCTGTAGCGGAAGATAAACCTGTTGATGGGCTCCAGCTATAATTAGTTGCTCCCGTTGCAGTTAGTGTAGTTGAAGTTCCGTTGCAGATACTTGTGCTCGGAGTAACACCAACCACAACCGGTGTGACAGTAACGGTCACAGGTAAAGAGGATGTGCAGCTTCCACTTGTTCCGGAAACCGTATAGGTAGTTGTTGTAGATGGATTTGCTGTAACAGATGCTCCGCTTGTGGAAGATAACCCGGTTGATGGTGACCAGGAATAATTAGTCGCCCCGCTTGCTGTTAAAACAGTTGATCCACCATTGCAAATACTTACATCAGGAGATACTGTAAGCGCGAGCGGTGTGACGGTTACCGTTACTGTTTGGGTCGAAGAACATGCTCCGCTTGTTCCTGTAACAGTATAAGTTGTCGTTGCTGAAGGGCTGGCGCTCACACTTGCTCCTGTTGAGGCAGACAAGCCTGTTGAAGGTGACCACGAATAAGAAGTTGCACCTCCGGCCGTTAACGTAGTTGAAGCACCGCTACAAATTGTAGTATTCGGTGAAACAGTAAGGTTTAACGGAGTTACCGTAACAGTTACGTTTGCTGTTGCAGAACAGGAACCGTTCGTTCCGGTAACGGTATAAGTTGTTGTAGATGTCGGATTGGCAGTCACAGAAGCACCTGTTGTAGAAGACAGACCGGTTGCCGGTGACCAGGTATAATTGGTCGCTCCGCTTGCTGTTAATGTGGTGGAAGCTCCGGAACAGATACTGGTATTCGGTGATACACTGACGGTTAATGGAGCAACGGTAACGGTTACTGTCCCGCTACTGGTGCAGCCGGCTGTATTTCCGGTGACGGTATAAGTTGTTGTGCTGGCGGGACTGGCAGTTACAGTGGCGCCCGTTGTGGCCGATAAACCGGTTGATGGTGACCAGGTATAAGTACCTGCACCGCTGGCTGTGAGCGTTGCACTTCCTCCGGAACAAATGGTTTGAGGAGCAGGAGGAGTAACAGTTGCACTGTTAACTGTTATTGTTGTTGAAGAAGTTGCATTACAAGGAGCTACACCAACCGAATAATTGATTGTGTGCGTGCCAAGTCCCGCACTTGCAGGATTGAACATTCCGGATGAAGAAACTCCTGGTCCTGACCAGGTTCCACCCATATCGGCAGCAACTAATTGAGTTGATCCGGAAGAAATACAAAATGGACCGGCAGGTGTAATTGCGGGGTTCGGAGGTCCGGTTTGAGCTCCCGGGGGAGGCCCAAGCTGCATGGTGAAATTACTGGAAGATCCACTCCAGTTTTCAACCACGATCATGATTTCTTGTCCCGCCGTAACCATTGGAGCAGGCACGGAAGAGCTACATGGGAAATAAGTTCCGAACTGATTACAACCACTGGCTGCACTTGCATAATTGCAGCCTATTTCATTACCTAAGTTTTGAATGGCAGTACACGGAGCCTGTCCGTTTGGAATATTAAAAACAGCAACGTCCAGGAACCCGCTGCTTGAATTTCCGTCAATGAGCATGTTTAATGGTCCTGATGAGGTAATATGGAGAATAATATACCCCATGTTCGGGCCAATAAAATCAAGACAGGAACTAACGTATGGTCCGGGAGTTACAAAAGTAAAAGGACCTGCTGTTCCGGGAGTACAAATAGAAGTGTTTGTATTACACTGCGCACTTGCCGATTGGGTTCCGATGAAAAAAGAAAAGGAAAAAGAGAGTAGGAGAGTAACGAGTAGTGATTTAATGTATTTCATAGCCGTTGTATCCAAAATGTGAAACTAACTCATTGATCATTGCAGACGTAAGCTGCTGATTGCAGTTGATGCGAACAGATGTGAAATCATCACTGAAATCAATCACGTTTAAATACGTATAGTGAGCCTTCAGGCGGAGATTTACCTTTTCCTCTCTTTGTGCATCACCTAATGGGCGATACGATACAAATGTGAAAGTAAAATCATCCAGTTGTTGAATAAGGCATGCTGGGTTGTTTCCCGATTGATGCAGAAGCATGTCTACTTCAGAAGTAGATTGATTGTTCGAGATCAATTGAGAACGAACCGCGTTTAAAGAATCGACGCCGGATTGTGTTTGACCGAAAGCTATAGTTGTAAAAAATAATAGCGCAGTAGTCAAAACATAGCACGGGGGCTTTGTTTTATAGTAGTACATAGTAAAATTAGTTTCGTGTTCTAAGATAAAACGAAACAATTGAATAGTGGTTGCCTAAATTGTTAATTAAAAAAAGCGTGTTATTCATAACACGCTTTTCAAAAATAAAGTTAGAATTTATAACTGATCCCTAAACTCGGAAGGAATGGGAATTGATAGATCTTTGAATTGGTAACACGGTTTACATAGAAAATGTTCTTTCTGTTGTATGCATTGGTTACTGCGGCAATGATTTCAAGCTCTGTTTTGTTCTTGAACTTAAACTGCTTTTTCACGGTAATATCCAGTCGGTGGTAAGTCGGAAGCCTTTTGGAGTTGAATTCTCCTAATAATACGCCAACACTATTTGAATTACTTGTTGTGAAATCAGTG
>CBFGPJ010000252.1:0-5330 GCA_965650615.1 uncultured Fluviicola sp.
CCAGATCGGTCCGGGAAATTCAGATATAAATTATGCCGTTGAACCGACTGGTGTATATGATTTCAATGTGGTTGATTCAATCTACGAATTAATGACCGAAAATGCTTACATCTGCAGATACGGAAATCCAGGATCGTTTGCGTTGAAATCCGCCGCAGATATTCCTGGGAATTTTGGAATCGGTTTGCCTTGGAACATGGTTTCACCTATTTACGAGTATATGATTACTCACCAGAATGCGTTGAGTTATGCAAGTGCTACCGGAAAAGAAGCCTATCATTTTTGGTGGAACGACAACACGGACTATGTTCCCTCACAACCACAAACATATAATATTCCAACGAAACTTGATAATACAGTCAAATTAGATGAGTTTGAGTTGATTCGTTATTCAAAAAACCCATACATGTTGGTTGGGGTAAATTATTACAAAGTAAATGGAGATGTTGGCGGACCTATTGAAACAGGATTGAAGTTGATAGCTCAAAAGAAATTGGAATATACTTCTGCTAAATGCGACATGCTCCAAAATTACGCCTATACAAATGGGAATACCTTGCAATATCGTAATGACGTTCAACAAGTTTTCATTTTATTAAAGGCGGTACGTGAAGTTCCAATCGGTTGGACAACGGATACCACCAAATTATTGACCACCTTTTTATCCTATACGAAATTCAATAATGCCAATACAACTTATCAGGTAAATCAACCGATGAATGGTCATTTTGGAATGGTCTTGACACAAATTGTAGACAATTTAGGCGGAATTACCAAAATAGAATATTATCCTGCAAGTGATGTAAGAACGAGATTCACAGGATCTTTCTTGAGACAACGTTCTGCTTTTTGTGGAGTGGTTTCCAATACGGGTTATGGTTTATCACAATCCGATGTGGTGCATCCGATTGTCAAGTATATACTGAAGAATGACGAAGATGACCTGGTAAAGAACGGTACAGTATCTTCTAACAATGCACATAAACGTTGGTTCTACGATTTCAATCCGGATTCGATGGTGATGAAATCAACTGTTATCCAAATCACGGATCCACGTTTTTACAATGGAAGACGTGGCAATTTCGATGTTGGATTTAAAAACGTATCCGTTTATGGACCATCTTTAACTGAGGGTGGTAATACATTTGTGAATCGAACAGATTATGTGCACTATGGTGGCAATTTTGACTACCTGATCACCTTTCCATCCATTGAGGATTATTTGTACCACGGTAAACTAAAATCGGTGAAGGAATATGATGTAAATAATAAGCTCTTCACAGAAAAACTGATTAACTACGAGCATACTTTAGCATACAAAAACGGGTACACCAGACCGAATCCATACAGGGAAAATTTGGTTTGGGAACAGGAATACGATAATCCGGGAGGACAATATGAATACCGTGATTATTATTTGAATCAACCCGTAACCGTTACGGTTGGCTCCAGTCCCGGAACAACTTACACCGGAACTGCTGCTTATGGTTTGTTGGACATTCCGGTATTCAATGGAAGTGGACAGGATTTTGAATTGCCGAAATACCTGGAGTTTGAATTCTATCCTATTTTGGATACTGCGAATCCTTCATACATGTTCAATTCGTATTTCATCAAGAAAAAAGAAGAGATCAACCGTAAATATGATGATTACTTGTATAAACAAGCAGTTATTTCAACAGGGACATTACCTGCTCCATTTGTAAATACCGGGAATAATCCATTTGGATCAGGATACACCAATCCTGTTTCTTTCAATGATGCACTTGCAACTAGTCAGATCAATATCATCAATAACAAGACGGAAGCTGTTATTATGGATAGCTTACTTTCCAAGTCTCCTTTGATGGATTCTGTCTTGTATCATGTCATCAATACTACCCGAATTACTGATCCTAAAAAGATAACGCTTTTGTTGGCGCAAGGAAATTTGAGTAACCTGACCTTAAATCGATTTGTTATCAAATTCGGTTCGAGTTTCACGTCCACTTCTACTTCACCAATTTCTGTAATCAACCAGCAAGATTATATATCAGATAACGTTCTAATGACTGCTGCACAATATACTTCATTGAGATGGAGTACGGATTTTATTGAAGCGTTGTATTTAAAAAACGAATACCTGTCAGACCAGGTGGTTAAAGCCCTCGCGGATGGAACTTCGCGCTATTTTAATACGAACTCTTTTGTGAAGATATTGGCTGTTCAACCACAATTCAGCGAAACTGCGATCAATAAAATTGTCAACTCCGTTTATTTGACACCTGCAACATTGCGAACTATTTTAAAGGATCAGGTGATAAGTGATGCCAATTTTTCTACCATTATCGGGAAATCTGCCATTTTGAATAATACGATCGTAGAGATCATCGAAACAGGAAATAAATACCCTTCTCAAAACACATTCGATAAATTGATGGCTCGAAGCCCTGCTTTCAGCGAAAGTGAAATGGAGCGAATTGTTGCAGTTGCAGACCGGGAGCTTGAACCTGCTGTTTTGAGTGCACTTATGATAATATATGGACATAAGCCGTTCCTGACAAATTTTAGGTTTACCGGAAATCCGCTGGATGCTTACTGCAACAATGCGGTTTTAAGCAATTGGAATTACATCGAAACGAAAACGACCTACGAATATTACGAAGCAGACTATTTGGGAACTTCCAACGGCAGAGCATACAAAGTATTGATGGGACTGGAAGACATCCCGGGGAGAACAGTTTCCTCAACGGATATTTTCGGGACCGGCGGAACGAAAACGATCAATTCCCTGCGCCTGAAACACGAACCTTCCTGGCAAGTGTTCAGTGTTACGAACACATCTACCCATTTACCGACAGCAAAAGACGAAAAACAGTATTTCTATCTGTACGACCTGAAGAACCGCTACGACCGTTATTGGTATAATTACGATATTAAAACAGTGGGTGGGGTCGGACCCCAGTTTGATCATCTGTTAATGAATGATGACCTGGATACGGTGATGTATTCTTTCCGTTGGGATGAAGATTATAAAGACACATACACAACGGGAATTGCGCCCGAATTACCAAAATACGATGGAATGACCAGAAGTCGTCAGTATGCGATGCGTTCTACTCCGTTCCAGCAAACCCATGTCACCAAAAATCAACGGGATGCCAATGAATTGCGTAAAAGTGAGTATTATCTTTACGACGCGAGGTGGCCTGTAGATGCGTTTTCAACGAATCAGACAGTAGAATATGACGGACCTTCCTGTCCGGAAACAGGAACACCTCCGGTTAATCCGGTAAGTTGCGAATCCTGCATCCGCTGGAAATACGGTACGGAACAGGAATTCCTGGCCCAATTACCGTTTAATTACTGTTTGTGGAAAGATCCGGTGATCGGTTATTACGCATGTCCATCATCTATTGACTATGCTGCCTGTTATCCGGGCGTGGAATTGATCGATTGTAACCCTTCTATTCCAATTGGCGGAGAAGAAGGAGGACCGGCACAGCTTCCGATCTTAACGGATGTATTGAAGAAAACCTTGCAACTACGTTCCACCATTATTCAGCTGGATACCATTATGGATGTTGTTTCAACAGATTTCTCCACTAAGCGCTTCGACCGAAGTAACACCCAGGTTGCCGATTTCTATGTGGATTATGCAGGAGTGGATGCACAAGGCTTCATTCATCCGTATAAAATGCTGTTCCCTTACGATACATTGACAACTTCCAGGGTACACAAACGGAATCAGCACATGCAGCCTTCACTGATCTCTAACCAGGTCGGATTATTGACGAAGTTCTATTACCATACCACTAAGATCAACTGGAATGTGGATACGAATTGCACCAACCCCCATTACAGCTTTTTGTATAATTACTCTTCCGTTGACACCAAAAATATTGGTTTACCGATCCGCGTGACAGTTGGTTATGGACGCACGGATTCGTTGGGAACGAATTTCCAGTATACCGATGACGGGCAAGTGAGCAAAATGACTTCTCCTTCCGGGCATTACATCGATTACGGTTTTGATGGATTTAACCGCTTGACTCGGGTAATGGAAAATGGAACACGTTTGCTTTCGCGGAATGAATACCAACTTTGGAAACACAATGCTGCACTTACCTTTAAACAGCGAACAGCGGAAAATTACGTGTATTCGGTACTTTTCCAAAATAATACCGATACAACCACTGTACGTGAGTTCCAAAAAGCATTTATTGACCCGCTTGGAAGAACTGCCGGAGTTGTGAAAGCCTATCGCAATGAAGGGGACATACAAACGTCAAGTGGTTCGGTTATTTATGATAATTGGGGAAGGCCACAAATCCAATTCAAACCACTGTATTCGATTGTTGCCGTGAATGATTCTACCCCACTTAAACACATGGAGAATCTAAATTCGCCCTTATTTAATGAAATTAAATACGAAAATGATCCTGCATCTCTGGATCTCAAACATGCAGATCCAGGAGAAAGTATTTCTGGTTGGCATACAGTGAATAAACAAACGTGGATTACGAATGCGATCTATATGTCTTGCGAGTTGAGACTGAATCGCACCGAACTGGAGTTGATCATGAATGCTTCTACTGGAAGTTTTCGCTTCCTCCGTACTTCTATAATAGACCAGGATGGAAAAGAAAGTATTACCTATACCAATGCAATGGGGCAAAAAGTGGCAACGTTCACATCTGCCAACATGGCTGATAAAGTAGTCACACTTTTTGTGTACGATTCCTATGGGAATTTGATGAAAACGATCAACGCATTGCGTCAACATACCAATTACCAGTATAACATAATTGGTCAATTGATTCGCGAAACGAATGTGGATGGTGGCGAAAAACGCTACATCTATAACAAACATGGAAAGATCAGTGGTGTTCAGGATCAACTGGATCGCAACCACGTGAATGGTTCCAATGTGTTTGAACCACGCTTCCGTAAATTTGAATATGACATCTATGGAAACCTGATTATGCAGTCCTTAGTGACTAATCCATATCATTTGGACCCATTCTGTTTCCAAAACAAGACATTAGGAACTTCCTCTTCATATTATTATGATGGAGCAGGAAATCCGCATTATTTTGTATACGTTTTCTCTAATCGCATGACTCTGGATTGGTTGAATGAATATCAAACATTGCATCCGACGAATTTGCTGCCAATAGAAAGCGTTGGACTTCCTGATAATGCGCCGGTCGCGACCAAAATTTTGGAAAAAACGATGGTTTATGGTGTTTCACAAAGTTCTCCAAGCAAATTGGGTAAACTAATCGAATCATATTCCTATAACCCTTCAGGAGTGGCTATTCAAAAAATTACCTATACTTATAACACAG
>CBFGPJ010000253.1:0-5321 GCA_965650615.1 uncultured Fluviicola sp.
GTTGCCAATTTCGTTGGCCTGGCTGAAGGAAATATCACACTTTTTGATTCTATTAAAATTACAAAACCATTTTACGATGGATTGAAATTTCACCGTGTGATCAAAGATTTCATGATCCAGGGAGGAGATCCTCAAGGAAATGGAATGGGTGGTCCCGGATACAAATTCCCGGATGAAACAAGACCTGATCTGACACACAGCGGGCCTGGGATCCTTTCCATGGCGAACAGCGGACCGGCTACAAACGGAAGTCAGTTTTTCATTACACACAAGGAAACTCCATGGTTGAACGGGAAACACACTGTTTTTGGTCATGTGATCGAAGGACAGGATGTGGTGAATAAAATCGAACAAAACGACGTGATGACGAAAGTGATCATCATCCGTAACGGGAAAGCGTACAAATCGTGGAATGCGACAGAAACATTCAAGACAACTTATGCAAAAGTACAGGCTGAACTGGAAGTAAAAAGAGCAGAACAAGCGAGATTGGATGCAATTGAAAAGGAACGTATTGCAAAAGTTTCCAAAATGACTGAAGCTGAATACCGCGTATACTTATTGGATGAAATCCGTAAAACTTACCCTACTGCACAACAAACAGAATCCGGGTTGGTTTACGTGATCCAAACAGAAGGAAACGGTGAAAAAGCAAATAAAGGAGACAATGTTTCTACACATTACACCGGAACTTTCCTGAACGGTACGAAGTTCGATTCTTCCCGTGATCGTAATCAACCATTGGATTTCACGCACAATGTGGGGCAAATGATTGCAGGTTATGACGAAGCAATTTCCATGTTGAGCAAAGGTGGAAGAGGTATTTTCGTAATCCCTTATTTCAAAGCGTACGGTGCTGCAGGAAGACCAGGTGGAATCCCTCCATATTCGGATTTGGTATTTGATATTGAGTTATTGAATGTTATTCACAATGTCCCAGCGAAAAAAGAGGTGAATGGCAATCCTGAGAAATAATTTCTTATCCAAATAAATCTTTTAAAGGAGTAATTCAAATGAGTTGCTCCTTTTTTATTTAGTAATATGGCTGCTTTTATTCCTTTTATATAGGAATCATATTAAGGAATAAGATTATCAGGTAAGTAAGCTGATTTTACAGCTACTTTATAGTTTTTATGAATCAATGCACTGATTATTGGAATAGAAATCCAACCTTTTGAAGCGTATTTATGGTCTTCTGTATCCCAATAATTTCTATGTTTAATCAATGCATCAGTGATTGTCTCATCAATTACGTTTTCGTGTTTTGTATAGAACGATTTGTATACCAAAAGAGCTGGAATAACATAATTGTTCAAATACGGATGGCTGGCATTTTCTTGTGTTGTTTTTATTAGCTGCAGAATCATTTCTTCATTTTCAAAATCCAGGTATATTCCTTTGTAACATTCAACCAATGCCTGATCGAAAGCATTAAAAGAGGCAGATGTCATTTCAAAGACTTCTGAGGGGACCGATAACAGATAGTCGATACTTTGTAGGTCATCTGCTATAGTAGCACATTGTAAATAGGTTACCCAATCTGTTGCAGTGATGTAACTTCCTTCCTGATTGCCTGGGAACTCATATTGTTTTCCCCACACAACCGATTTAAAGGTATGGGTTTTGGCTTCATTCATTCTGAACGTAAAAACCCCCATTTCTGCAAGAAGTTGAAAGTTCCCCAACATCTCCTTACTTTTGTTCAATAATACTCCTTTAACAATGGCATCCATTGCTGTATTATTCAATGAAGAAACTCCGGGAGCATACTCAATATTCCTTAAAACCGCATCAAGTACACTCATGTCGCTTGAATAAGCAAAGATCAAACTGTCTTCTTCAGGTTGAAAATGTCTCGTTTGGTCAATTATCATATTCCAAAATTTATAAAATCTACTTCATCAGCCAATTTCCCGGAGGCTAATTTATGGACATCCGTTAGGGTCGACAACATGTTGATTTTAGGTTTGTTTATTCTTAGTTGATTCCTTTCTTATAAAAACGAAAATAATCGATTTCCATTGCCTGCGGAAAATCATCACTTGCATTTGGGTCGTTGTTATTTCCATGCTGAACACCCAGGTTGAATCGTACCTGCATTTGCTCCGTAAAAGGCCAGGATTCGTTCACCTTGTATTCCTCTCCTGCCTGGATGGTGTTACAATCTGTAGGATTTCCATTCTTCGAATTAAAACGGTACAGGGAATGAACAACTTGCCCGTCAATGGTCCAGATGATCTTGTAATAATCCCATTCTACCGCATAAATATGGTAATCTGCGCTGTAATCGGTTTTTGAATTTCCCCAATTACCGTAACAGGGATATTGATCATCGGCACACTGGGAACTGCTTCTGTTAATACTGTCTCCATGAATGGTAAAATGCGGGTTCTTTGACAGGCGGTTTTTCTTATATCTTCCCACGCAATTATACTCATTCCAGAACTCAAAAATGTCTATCTCGTAGTTGTGCTTTCCATTCTCACCGTTAAACAGCCAGAAAGCCGGCCACAATCCTTTTCCTTTCGGGATTTTGATCCGTGCTTCGTATTTCCCATAACCAAACAGGCGTTGCGATTCGATCCAGGCAGAAGAATACTGAAACGAAGATGAATCTTTCGTTGGTGGAACAGTAGACCAGTTCACCACATATTTTCCGTTGATCGGAGTAGGCTCTTTTCGTGCGATCAGTTTCAGGATCCCGTTTTCTGTGACAATGTTGTGTGAAAGCGGAATCGCTGGAGTGGGATTCGTATTGGCATACCACACTTTGGAACCATCCCGTTCGAAATTAAACCCGGCCAACACTCCCTGATAAGGAAAAATCCAGTTTTTCGGCGCTAATTCCTTGCCATCAAAATTGTCTTCATAGGCCAATACCCATTCCTTATCATTGCAGGGAAGCATTTCTTTATCGGAAATTTTTGAATAAGTATCATCAAAACATTGGGATAACGCGTTTCCGGCAATAAGACCCGTAAATACAAACAAAGAGATTGATCGAAGCAGTTTCATTTTCTTAGTTTAATTCGTTGGGTTGAAGATAGAATGAATTATTGAGCATTTAGAAGATCCGGTAAACAAAAAAGGTTGTATCCGCAATGGACACAACCTTTCTTTTTTTAATTCAATTATCTATTAACGAACAATTCCAGCATCCAATAGTGCTCTGTTGTCCATTACATTCAGTTTTTTCTGCAATGCCTGACGGGAATAATTCGCAATGCTTCCCTTGATCTGGCTTAATAGCTGTAATTTTTCCGCATCGTAGTTTTTCGCTGCCGGAGCCTTTACTGTTTTGATCACACGGATTACATATACACCCGATTGACCAACAGTTGCTTTGGAAGACATTTTGTCCTTGATCTTTCCTGAGAACAATGCTCCTACTACTTCCGGTTCGTAACCACCACCCTGGATACTTGGTGATGCAAATGTTACTTCTGCTTGCTTCACATCTGTTTTCAATTTCTTAGCCAACACCTCCAAATTCGTAACAGATCCGATTTTCTTCAAGATGGAATTTGCTTTTTTCTCGTTCAATGCATCTGTTCTCATACGCTCGTATACGTCAACCAACGCAGGAGCACCTTTTTCACGAATCGAAGAAACAATTGCAATAATCAAACGGTTGTCATCCTGGATAGGAGAAGAACATAAGTCCCCAACTTCCGCTTCGTCGTTGTAAGCCAATTCCAAAATGGTTTGTGCAGCCATTTTAGTAGTGAATCCCTGTACTTTCGGAGCTTCGTCGAACATACGTGCAGGTCTTGAGTAATATCCTTCTCTGCGCGCAATCGTATCAAACAAAATGATCTTGTCTGCGATATCCTGTTTTTTGTTCAACTCTCTGTCGATTTTCGCCAACAAGCTGTAAGCTTTATCTTTCAGGTTTGTCTTCGTATCTTCAGAAGGCAACAATGTTTTTTGAACTACTGCCAATACTGGGAATGCTTTATCATTCTTTCTGTCCAATACTTCCATGATGTGGAATCCGAAATCTGTCTGAACAACTCCGATCGATCCAACCGGCTTACTCTTCGCGAAGTCAGAGAATGGTGTCACCATTTCGTAATCCATGAAGTCTTCGTAAACACCACCTTTGTCTTTCGATCCCGGATCTTCCGAATATTTCTTCACGAACTCCTCGAAGTTGGAAGCGTTTACCACTTTCACCAAACTGTCAGCCAATTTCTTAGCAGAAGCAATTTTTTTCGTATCTCCTTTTTGTGCACTGATCAAAATGTGACGCACTTTCATTACTGTCGAGTTAAAGTCCAGTACTTTCGCAATACGTGTTGTTCCGTTCTCATTGTAAGGCCCAACAATCTGGCCGATAGCAGCTGTTTTGAAAACCGTATCCATTGCAGCAGGATAAGTCATTCCCTGACGTGCTTTCGGATCTCCTTCCGGACGGAAAGTCATCATGTGACCTTCAGCATACATTCTTGGCAATTCGGAATTCTCCAAAATGAACAATGAGTCGTTTGTTGAAGCTGCAAATCCTTTCTTGATCTTAGCCATTTCTTTGTTGAACACCAATGAATCTTTTTTGGAAGGAACAATCGTCACATCGAAATACTTCACATCACGACCTGCCATTACCTGGTATTTCGGTTTGTCTTTGTTTTTTTCAAAGAATGCACGAACTTCTTTATCCGAAATCTTCATTTGGTTCTCAGTGATATCACGGTAAGCTCCCATTACAAAAGAAACAGACTTCGATTCGTTTTTAGCCAGGTATTCGTTCTTAGCCTCTAATTTGGTTACATAAGCTCCCTGACCCAGGTACTGGAAGTATTTTTCCTGCATACGCTGTGTACGGATTGCTTCTTTTGTTCTTTTCCAATTATCGATTGCTGCAGGATCAGTGGATTTTTCCTGGTCCTGGATGTATTTTTCCAATTGAGCAGCATTGAATTGTCCTGTTGCAGGATCTGTAAATGCTTGTTGAATCTCCGGCAATAATGTAAATCCTTCTTCTCCGTAAAGGAACGAAGTGAATTCTTTTTCAGAAACAGCTAAACCAAGCGCTTCGTATTCACCCTTCAGGATGATTTCATCTACTGTCGCAGACCATGCTTTATCCGCAGATTGTTCAGCATCCTTATCCGTATACTCTTTTTGTTGTTGCTGGAACTGTTGTTTGTCAGACATAACAAACTGATTCAATTTAGCATTGTATATTGCCGTATCTACTTCATTTCCGTCGATTGTACCTAACGTACCTCTATCAACTGATGAGCCGATTTTATCAAATAACCCTGTAAGGATAAAAGTTAAAAGAGCTAAACCTGTGATACCTACAAGCAGGTAACGCA
>CBFGPJ010000254.1:0-5298 GCA_965650615.1 uncultured Fluviicola sp.
GCTTCATTTGCTTTGTCCCACACGTGACTTTTCCAAATCAAGCCGTCTGCTTTGATTGCTTCTTTCCACTTGGTTTCATCACGGTCCAAAGAAACAGAGAACACCTCAAATCCTTTCGCATTCTTGAATTTCGCGCTTTTGTATTTTTTATATGCTTCAACCACATTCGGATTTTCTTTTCTGCATGGCCCGCACCAGGAAGCCCAAAAATCGATCAGGACCATTTTTCCTTTCAGGGAAGAAAGTTTTACCACTTTTCCGTCAACACCTTTTAAGGCAATTTCAGGAGCTTTGGAACCAACTCCCGGCATTGGCCTAACGGCTTTAAACGAAGACAAGCCTACTCCTACAAGGAACAAGACTGAAAGTATAAGGATTGAATTTCTCATCTCAGTTTAGTTTACACGACGAATATCAGCCCCCAGGTTTCGCAAGCGAATATCAATGTCCTGGTAACCTCTGTCAATTTGTTCAATATTATGAATAACACTTTTCCCTTCTGCCGAAAGCGCTGCGATCAACAAGGAAACTCCGGCACGAATATCCGGGGATGTCATTTGGATCCCACGTAATTTATGCTGTCTTCCCAATCCGATAACGGTTGCTCTATGTGGATCACATAAAATAATTTGCGCTCCCATATCGATCAGTTTATCCGTAAAGAATAAACGGGATTCAAACATTTTCTGATGGATCAAAACACTTCCTTTTGCCTGAGTAGCTACAACCAGGATGATGGATAACAAATCCGGTGTGAAACCCGGCCATGGAGCATCATAAATAGTCAGGATCGAACCATCAATGAAGGTATCTATTTCGTACGATTCCTGGGCAGGAATGTAAATATCATCGCCTCTTCTTTCCAGTTTAATTCCCAATCTTCTGAAGGTGTTCGGAATAACTCCCAGGTTTTCCCAGCTTACGTCTTTGATCGTAATCTCAGATTGTGTCATAGCTGCCAAACCGATGAAACTTCCGATTTCGATCATATCAGGCAAAATCCGGTGATAACAACCACCCAATTCTTTTACTCCTTCAATAGTCAATAAGTTGGAACTGATCCCGGAGATCTTTGCTCCCATGGAATTCAGCATCTTACACAACTGCTGAATGTACGGTTCACAAGCCGCGTTATAGAATGTGGTTGTTCCTTCTGCCAGAACTGCAGCCATAATCACATTTGCAGTTCCGGTTACGGAAGCTTCATCCAAATGGATGTATGTTCCTTTTAGCTTTTTTGCTTCAATGGAATAAAAATGCTCTCCGGCATCGTAATTGAATTTTGCCCCCAATAAAGCAAATCCTTCAAAGTGCGTATCCAATCTTCTTCGCCCGATCTTATCACCACCCGGTTTTGGAATAAATCCTTTCCCGAAACGCGCCAATAAAGGCCCTACGATCATGATAGAACCTCTTAAGGATGCAGCTCTTTTTTTGAAATCTTCCGTTTCCAGATATGCTAAATCGACCTCTTTGGCTTGAAAAACATAAGTGCCGCGTTCTACTTTCTCAATCTTCACTCCCATTGTCTGCAATAAGTCAATTAACTTATTTACATCCACGATATCTGGAATATTTGAAATAGTAACCTTTTCAGCGGTCAGCAAGGGAGCACATAAAACCTGTAATGCTTCATTCTTTGCTCCTTGTACAGTCAATTCTCCTTTTAGCTTCTTTCCTCCGTAAATTTCAAAAGATGACATACTTAATTCTTATTACGATTTTGGTTTTTTCCTTTAAAGTTTTTCTGATTTTTCTGATTCTTTTTCGGACGTTTATTCGGTTGAATTCCGAACGATTTCAGGATCAGGTTGGTATTCATCAATTCATCCGGATTTTCCAGGATCAATTCTCCATGCGAAAGATCACGCAATTGATTTGCAATCACATGATTCTCTACTGCGTCATTGTTGTAAGCCAAATATTGCTTCTTCATGAAATTCGCCATGGTGATCTTCAGATAGTCACGCTCATCTGCAGCTGTAACGTTCTTCGCATCCTTCAAAATCTCCTGTGTATATTTTCCGTAATGCCCGTACTTGATCCTTCCTTTCGGATAGGTCATTTGTTCCGGCTTACTTGTCAATGTTTCCGGCTTTGGTATTTCATAGGGTGAATCAACGTCCAACTTAAAATCAGACATCACGAACAAGTGTGTCCACAACTTATGTCTGAAATCATCTACATCACGTAAATGCGGGTTCAATTGCCCCATGACTTCAATGATTGCTCTTGCTGCTTTATTGCGTTCGTCACGATCTGCGATTTCCATCGCGTGAGAAATCATTTCTTGTACGTTTCTACCATACTCCGGAAGTAATAACTTCGGTCTCGTGGTGTTGTATTCCATAAATTTTCTTCGAAAGTTCAAAAATAAGGTTTTAAATCGACATATTGAGTGAAGAAACACATCCATTTCAAGCAATCTTAAATCCGTGTTTGTTATTGCGTTAAAAGCATTATTTTAGTCTTGAAATTATCGCCTTATGAAAAAGATCTGTGCACCATTTATTGCTGTAAGCATCCTGTCGGCTATTGCTTCCTGTTCATCAGCCCCTGCTGAAGTGAAAACAACTGCTGTTGAAGATACAAAAACAGTTGAACCTGCCGCAGTTGCTGAAGAATGGTTTCCCGAAACCGATTTTGACACACTTCGCGGATTGTATACCGGTGATTTCGGAGATGGTTTCATTAACGTTGTTTTGACTTATGTAAATGATAAAAAAGCGATCGGTTACAACGTGCATAAAGGATTACAGCGAAATATCAGCGGTTCCGTAGTGCAGAAAAAAGATCAGTTCGAACTGACTTTGAACGAGCCGGGCGACAACAAGTTTGACGGGATTTTCACCCTGATCATTTCCAAGAAGGATGGAAGTGTAAATGCCAGCTGGACAGCAAACGATCCGAAAATCCCTTCCAAGAAGTTTAAACTAAAAAAGCAGGAGGATACAAAAGAGATTTTAGAAAAGTACGAATACGACGGACAGAAAATCACGAAAAATAATTTCATGGACATATTCAATAATTCCAATCTGGACGGCGGTTATGTTGAATTCAAAGAAAATGGAATTCTGCGCTATACTTATTACCCGGAAGGACAGGAAAACGAACAGCAGGAAATCATCAAAGGTTCCTGGAAATTTATTGACGAAAAAACCATGGTCCTGGATTGGGCGAAAAACACCCATTTTAAACTCCGTACAATGAAATTCAAACTGATTCAAAACGAAGACGAAATGCCAAGTTTTGAAGGTCCGAACGGTTTAAGCATTTACCCGGATTATTATTAAGCCCGCAGCTTTGAATGAAAAAAACGGCCTGGATATTTTTTGTTATCGGAATCCTGTACGCGTCCTATCTTTTGCTCTTATTGTCACTTCCTTACCTGGAAATACGCAGAGGTATTGACTTTCTGAAAACGAAACAACTGATTTACCATATCAAACATTGGAGATACAGCTTTTACATTCATGTATTTACCAGTATTTTGATCATTACAAGCGGTTTATTGCAGTTCAGCAAAACCATCCTGACCAAATACACGAAGATCCATCGCATTTCCGGGTTCATTTACCTGGCAGTAACGCTTCTGATTTCGGGGCCTGCCGCGCTGGTGATGTCATTCTATGCGAACGGAGGTTATCCCGCACAAACCAGCTTTGTTATCCTGAGTTTACTTTGGATCGGGACAAGCTTTTTGGCTTATCATTTTGTACGCAAAAAAGACTATGAACGACACGGAAAATGGATGGTACGCAGTTACGCACTAACCTTGTCCGCAGTTTCCCTGAGACTTTACTCCTATTTATTTGATGTATTCCATTTCACCATGGACCCGGTAGATCTGTACATCCTGCTTTCCTGGCTAAGCTGGACGCTAAACCTCGTTATTGCAGAGATATTAATCAAACGTGGCCTTATAAAACGTTTATTATCCAACCGTTAAGCAATGCGGTAGCTTCCGCAAACGTTTTCCCTTCCAGGTACAGGATCTTTCCTGAAGCATCGATCCGGTATTTTTCCATATCGATTTTCTTTTTGGAAACAATCGGATTGTCGTAATAACCATCTTCATCCGGATCGTTCTGGAAAGTCGTTTCGTAATTGGTGATCGTGAACGTCAGGTCTTTATTGATCGTACACATTTTAAGCAGTTCCGAATAATCCTCACGGCCTGCAATTGTTTTTTTATCGATCAGTTTACCTGTTTTTGTAAACGTCACCAGGCGATAAGTCAATGGACTTTCATCCCCGTTAAACTCTTCTCTTACCACGTAGATCAATGCAACGTAATTTGCTTTTTCTGCTACCTGAACGAAGGTGTAGAACCCTTTACTCACATCCCGCGAAAAACGTTCATTGCGCATTTCAGACACAAACCGCTCATAATCGTAGGAAATACGATTCTTATCGTCATAAACCACTTTTCCCTGCTCCATATTCATATTGATCGGGAAAGAAGCCTGTACAAATGTGCGTTTAAACTGAAGCCAATGCAGGTTTTCTACGTCGGAAACACCGCTAAGTGCCAATTCCATGTTCTTTTTATACAGATGCGGCTCCTGCTCTCTCAGGTTTGCCAGGTCGCTATCTTTTTCAATGTTATCAATATTTACATACCCTGCCTGAATAGCAAATTGCAGGTAATCTGCACTCATCGGGAAATTCTTTAATTGAGAGTACGCGCAAGCCACATTGAACATCACCTTTGAAAAAGGTTCATATCCTAATTTTTCAGCCAGCGAGTAAGCATCCAAGGCCCCCTGATAATTTTTCATTTCCATGAAAACATTCCCCAATTCATAATAAGACTTAGAGTTTGGGTATTCTGCAATGGAAGCCTTAAAACCTTCACTGGCAGCCTGTAAATTCTTTTTATTCTTGAATTCATCCAATGCATTCAGGAACAACTTATTGGATTCCGGATTTGCTTTTGGATTCTGATACAGGAATAAACGCACTTTTTCCCCATTAAACAGGTCCGCGCTATTTAATTTAATCGGCTTCGTCTCGTCAATAAGTACTTTTCCGTTGGAATCAACTTCAGTATCGGGAACGGCAGGGTTTCCGCATGAAACAAGCATTGAAGCAACAGTCAAAGAATAAAGGACATATTTCATAGGTCTCGAAATTATGTTACTAATGTACATAATTCCGGATTACAGTTTTTACCATTTTTTGATTTATAAAAAAATTGTAGGGACGCAACGCATTGCGTCCCTACTTTATTTCATTTATTTTTCAAATTACACAACTGTTTTTAAATGTTAAATACTTGGATTCCATGTCATTTTA
>CBFGPJ010000255.1:0-5295 GCA_965650615.1 uncultured Fluviicola sp.
TCCTGTTTTTGTCTTGCTCATAATTTAGTCTTTATTGAAACTTTTTACTTGTTTAAGCCTCAAACATACTAAAAAGGTTTTAAATAGTTCCAATCCTTTTTATGAAATGAGTTGCCTTTTTTATCAAAATGTTTCAAAACGCGTTTTAAGTACCTTAATTATCAATTGAACGAAAGAATGGATTGATTTTGTGGAATGTTACGATAAAATCAAATCTGTATTAACACAAAATGAACATTCTTGGTTCGGCTTTCCGTACAAACACCTTAAACTTTCGTTCAATGAAGGGATTAATTTGAAAGAAATTGCTTCGTTTTGCAACGGTGCTGATTGAGCGTTGTATATTTGAAATGAAATTTCAGATCGAAGAGAAAGATGATACAAGTAAAGAACTATATATGCGGCCAGTGGGTTGCAGGTGAAGGTGAAGAACAAAAGATTTACAATGCCATTACCGGCGACCAGATCGGTTCGGTTTCAAGTGCCGGATTGGATTACGAAGCTGCATTGAATTATGGGAGAACTGTCGGAGGAAAGGTATTGCGTAAAATGACTTTCCAGGAGCGTGGTCGTATGCTGAAAGCGTTGGCCTTGTTCTTAATGGAGCGCAAAAAGACCTACTACGAAGTTTCTGCCTGGACAGGTGCTACTAAAGTGGATTCCTGGATCGATATTGAAGGTGGAATCGGTAACTTGTTTGCCAATGCATCTTTGAGAAGACAATTTCCCGACTTACCGTATTATGTAGATGGAACTGCGGCTCCGCTGTCTAAGAACGGATCATTTATCGGGCATCACATCATGGTCCCGAAACAAGGTGTCGCGATCCATATCAACGCGTTTAATTTCCCGATCTGGGGAATGCTGGAGAAAATTGCGGTGAACCTGATGGCAGGTGTTCCTGCGATCGTGAAACCTTCCGAGTTTACCAGTTACCTGACGGAAGTGATGGTGAAAGATATCATCGATTCGAAAATCCTTCCTGAAGGAGCCTTGCAGCTGGTTTCAGGATTTGGCCGTGGAATTATTGATCACGTTACGAACCAGGATGTGGTAACCTTTACCGGAAGCGCATTTACCGGAAGAAAATTGAAAGCGCATCCGCGTTTGATCGAAGAATCGGTTCCATTTAATTTGGAAGCAGATTCGTTGAATGCAATGGTTTTGGGAGAAAAAGCTGCTCCGGGAACGGAAGAGTTCGATATTTTCGTGAAAGAAGTTACGAAAGAGATCACGATCAAAGCAGGTCAGAAATGTACTGCTGTTCGCCGGATTTTAGTTCCTGAAAACTTCATTGAAGAAGTGCAAAAAGGAGTTGCTGCCCGCCTGGCATCAACTACGATCGGTGACCCGAAAGTAGAAGGTGTGCGCATGGGAGCTTTGATCAACAGAACACAGGTAGATCGCGTTCGTGAGAATGTAGAATTGCTGGCGAAATCGCAAAAAATCGTTTACGGGAATATGGACCAGTTCGAGGTAGTTGGTGCAGATAAAGATAAGGGAGCATTCTTTTCCCCGATCTTATTCCTGAATGATTCTCCGTTTGATAAGCAGGATGTGCACAATGTAGAAGCTTTCGGGCCGGTTTCAACGATCATGCCGTATAAAAATATGGATGAGGCGATTGAATTGACGAAGCTTGGAAAAGGTTCGTTGGTAACAACCATTGTTACTGCAGATGATAAAGAAGCAAGAGAGTTTGTAGTGGAAGCTGCTTCCGTAAACGGACGGATCCTGGTTCTGAATAAAGACTGTGCAAAAGAAAGTACAGGTCACGGTTCGCCAATGCCTCTGTTAACACATGGTGGTCCGGGTAGAGCCGGAGGCGGAGAAGAAATGGGTGGAAAACGGGGAATTATGCATTACTTGCAGCGAACGGCAATCCAGGGGCATCCGACAACGATTACGGAGATCACACAACAATACCAGCAGGGAGCGAAAGGGAAGTTGAGTTCCGTTCACCCATTCAAGAAACATTACGAGGAATTGGAAGTTGGGGATCAATTGATCACGGACAGCCGTTTAATTACTGCGGAAGACATCGATGCCTTTGCTGCTTTGAGCGGAGATAATTTCTATGCGCATAAACGGGAAACCAATTTTGCAGGGACCATGTTCGATGAGCAGGTTGCACACGGATACCTCATCATGAGTATTTCAGCAGGTTTGTTCGTGGATAGTTACGAGATCAATCCGGTGCTTTTGAACTATGGTATTGACGAGTTGCGATTTACCAAGCCAGTGTACGCAGGAGCAAAAATCCACATTCGGTTTACCTGTAAGGAAAAAGTGAGTACGGATGTAACTCCGAATGAGGAAGACCCGAAAACACTGATCCAACGCGGTGTTGTAAAGTGGCTGGTAGAAATGCTGGATGATACGGATGAGCCATTGGTAGGAATTGCGACTATTTTGACAATGGTAAAAAGGCTGGATCAATCGAAATAAAATAAAAAATTAAACATAAAACAGTAGGGGTGCGATTAATCGCACCCCTACTGTTTTTATAATCATTTGCAGATTAGTATCTTTCGCAGATGAAAATCCACTTAATTAAATTAAACCCATGAAAAAACACCTTCTTATCCCTTTTTTATTGCTGAGTTCTGTTGTTTTGGCTCAGTCAAAAAAGGAACGCTATGCACAGTTACTGGCGGAAATGAATACGGCTCAACACAAATACGATTCAACTAAGCAATCATACAGGATTCAGCACAGTGTTTTGGAAACCACATTTAGAGCTGCAGAAAAGAAGGTGCGTGAATTGGAAAACTCAGAAAATAAAATAAAAGATCTTTCAGGATCGATTCTTGAAAAAACAAGCATTTTGGATGATCTCGGAGTTGATTACACAGCAATTCTGGATAAGAAGATCATTCAAGTTTCAGGAAACTCCGGTGTTTTGAAAAAACGGTTGAGAGCCATAAATCTGTATGAGAAGAATCTTCCTCACCTGGATACGGTGCATTTGAAAGACTTAAAAACACGCGAGAAAAATGAGCGGATAACAAAACAATTGGTTGTTTTGAAAGATGAAACTCAAAAATGCACGAATCAAATTCAAATTAACCGGTCAGGAATTGATTCGGTTCAAAAAATAAATCAGGAAGCAGAAGATAACCTGAACCGAAATAAGGGTTTAGTGGAGCAATTCAGCCTCGCCGACCTAAAATTGGATAAGAAATTGATGGAACTGGAAACGGCTTACCTGAAGGAGCCAAAAAAATTCAATAAGAATTACGAAAAGTATTTTCCACTTACGAAAGGTGATTATGAAATTGCACCGGTACAGGCAGAGCCAATGATCGAACCGGTACAGGAACCTGAAATTTTTGAAGTGGTGGAAGAACCCGCAACCTTTCCTGGAGGTACAGAAGCTTTAAATAAGTATCTTTCAGGTAACCTTGTTTATCCTCAAACAGCGAAAGAAGCCGGAATTTCGGGGAAAGTATACCTGAAATTTGTGGTTTCGGACAAAGGCTATATTTCCAATGTGAAAATTATGAAAGGAGTTCGCAATTGTCCGGAATGTGATAAAGAAGCCTTGCGTGTTGTGAAAAATATGCCGAATTGGATCCCGGCAAAGAACAATGGGAAGAAAGTGAATTCGTTTTTCATTTTACCTGTTGCGTTTAAATTATAACGTATGAAACCACTATTCTTTTCGCTGTTTATTATCGGTATCGGAAGCTTCACCGTTTTCGGGCAATCTGCAAAGAAACAGCGCAAATTACTTTTAACAGAACTGGCTTCCGAACAACAGAAGCAGGAGGATGCGATCACGCTTTTCAGGAAATCAAAGACTGAGTTCGATTCGATTAAAGGGCTTGCAAATGACCAAATCGGTTTTTTGAAGAAGGGAGAAAGAAGGGTTTTGGAACAATTTTTCACTTACTCCGGACTCCTTTACCAGTTAAAGGAATTAAAAGCTGACCTTCCGGAACTCATTGGAAGTTTTAAGAGCGAGGAGGTTCCCGTGACAGAGGGATTTGTAGAACCGATCCGTAAGACTTTAAACACGACATATGTTTTTGAGATGGTATCCGGTAAAACGGATCTGGGAGATCTCAGCAGGAAAGAGCAAAACAAGGTGTTGAACAGAAAGCTCAACGAATATAAGCGGTACGCACTTTCAAATTCCGTTGTGCTTGGAGAAATGAAAGCAAGCCAGGAACGGATCAGTGCATTTTTACCACGCCTGGATTCTTTGAAGAAAGTATATGAAATCCTTGCAAACGACATGACCTCGGATAGCTGGAAAATGCAGGATAAACTGAAACAATTGGAAACCAGTTTCCGAAAGCAAGGACCAAAAGGGTACACGGAAGCTTACTTTCGCATTTTTCCGGAAGTTTTCCCCGGTTTTATCCTTACGGAAAAAGAATTGGAGTTGAATGGAGTGCCGGAACGGATTGAGTTTGAAGATTCATATCCTGTTGCAATGGAACGGAGTGAGCCGGAAATCTATGACTGGACAGAAGAAGCAGCCACTTTTCAGGGTGGGAAAGATAAAATGAATGAATTTATTACGATGAATCTGCGTTATCCTGAAAGCGTTACGCAAGGCATCATTTCCGGGAAAGTATATGTGAAATTTATCGTTTCCGGAAGTGGCGGGATCTCAAATGTTGAAGTATTGAGGGGGATTCCGGCTTGCCCGGAATGTGGTGAGGAGGCGATCCGTTTGGTGAAAAGCATGCCGAATTGGTTTCCGGGAAAACAGAGCGGCAAAAACGTCAGTTCCTATGTCCGTTTACCTCTTAAATTTGAATTATAGTCTATGAAGTCATTTTTGTTTTTAGTAATTATCCTTGGAAGCACGAGTGTTTTTGCACAATCTGCGAAGAAAGTGAATAAACAATTGCGTGCCGAATTGATTTCGGAAATGCGCAGACAGGATTCTGCCTATACGGCTTTTTTGAAAGAAAGGACCCGCCTGGAGGATTTGAGGAGTGCGATTCAAAAGAAAATTAAAACTTCTTTGTCGAGTGAAGAACGTTATGTAAAGCGAGCCGCTTTTTCGTTGAATTATACAGTGGCAATTTTGAGAGATCTGGGGTTTGATCCTAAAGCACTGACCTCTGATTCGATCATGCCTTCCAATCGATATCCCACTTCACGTGAACTGGTCAAATCTCAGAAAGAAGCATTGAATGAATACGTGAATTTTGAATTGGAATTGCGGGATGGTTCCGGCCTGGATCAACACAAGACCAAAGAGCAAAACCTGTTATTAACAGAGGTGATAAGCAGTTATAAAGACAAGTTCGAGTTCAATCGGAATTACTATCGTCA
>CBFGPJ010000256.1:0-5283 GCA_965650615.1 uncultured Fluviicola sp.
AGTAGGAGGAGTGATCACATAACCGGTATTTGTGCCGAATGAGGTTGCAACGCTTGCAAATAAGGATCCTGCTACACCGGTACCACTATTGTTAAATACACCTACAACATCTAATTTTCCATCATTATTGACATCAACGATTTTTAAACCTACAACAGCACCGGATCCGGCGAGTGGCGTGTTTGCGATCGTCGTCGTATTGGTAGATGTAGAACCTGTTGTGGTTGCAGGGTTGAAAATTTTACCAACGTCTCCGCTTTTCCCGACAATGATATCCTTGTCACCATCTCCATCCAAATCTGCCGATTCGAGAGCAGTAGTTGAAACATATGTTGCTGTTGCAACTCCGATATTTCCGTTTGCAACAAGCGATCCTGTTCCGTCTCCTTTGTATTTTAATAAAAGGGCAGTTGCTCCGGTGGCATTATGGCCAACAACGACATCATTAAAACCATCATTATCATAATCTGTAATAACAATAGCGTAAGGAGTTGCATTTGTTGCAATGGAAGACAGAATATTAAATGAGGTGGCACCACTGGAAGTCAGTGGTGTGAAATTGGAACTTCCCGAGTTGGTAACTACGATATCAGCAAAGGCATCTCCATTCAAATGGCCGATTTTGGCTTGAACAGGTGCTGTTCCCACTGTATAATTGGTCGCAGTAGAGAAGGTTCCGCTACCTGTTCCATAAAATACGGAAATGTTATTACTCCCGTTGTTTACAACAACCAAATCGATGGTCCCGTTACTATTCAGATCGCTACCGGTGATATAAACAGGAGTTGTTCCGGTTGCCAATGTTGCTCCTGCAGAGAAACCTCCGGCCCCATTTCCCAAATAGATTTGAACACTGTTTCCTGTAGAATGTGTAATGGCAACATCCTGGTTTCCATCACCGTTAAAATCACCTGCAAAAGAAGAGCTTGGACTTGCGGCAACATCAAATAAATTTGTTTGCAGATAGTTATTTGCAGCGTTTCCGACAAATGAGTTGATATATGCCCCTGCTTGCTGTGTTGTGACGAAATCTACATAGGTGTCTGTTGTGAACTGTCCTGATACTATAGCTCTTGGAGCTCCTGCTGCCTGAGTAGTTTGATACAAAGTCAATACTCCGCCAGTGCTTCCGAAGAAAATAGAAACAGTGTAAGCACTCATGTTTGCTACGATAATGTCTTTGAATCCGTCCTGGTTGATATCAATATTATCAATTCCATCCGGCCCTGCCTCAGTAGCATACAACGCATGGAATGTCAATGTACCGGTTCCGTTATTTTTTAAAACAGAAATATTATTACTGGTTTTATTTGTTGTAATAACATCAATGTCACTGTCATTGTCAATATCGCATAATGTCAAGTCTGCAGCTCCGGTACCCGAAGTAGCAACATTGACACCCGTAAAGAAGTTCCCTAAACTTCCATTGTTGTTTTTTGAAATATAAACACCGCTTGATGTGTGTGAAACAACGTCTTTGTGATTATCACCGTCCATATCGGCAACTTCCATGTTTACGATCGTACCCGTAACATTAAATACGGTTGACCCGAAGGAAGTTGGGTTTCCCACTGTTCCGGTAAATAAGGTAAATTGGGAGTTACTAATTGTTGCAACGATGTCCATTGCTCCATCTTCATTGAAGTCTCCAAGAGCTAAATATTTTCCGTTGGTAAGAGTGAGTGTAGTGATACTGTCAAAAACTCCATTTCCCTGGCCGTGCCAGATAAATACTCCTGTCAGGTTGATATAGGCAATGTCCAGATTTCCATCATTGTTAAAATCTGCACTTTTAATATCCTGGGTTGAATTTCCGAAATTTCCGTTTTGAATGGGACTTGCAAATTTTCCATTTCCCAATCCTTTTTGAAAGGAAAACCGCTTGGCACCTGAATACAAAGTAGTGACGACATCCAGTTTACCGTCATTATCGAAATCACCTTTTGTTATTCCGCGAGATTGTGATCCGGTTTTACTAAAAGAAATGTCATTACGTGAACTGAAACAGGCGTTGGAGACTTGGGACCAATTCGCAAGAGCTATCATGGAGAATGATAGGAAAATAAGTAGTTTCTTCATATATATCTAGTCAAGGTAACAGGAAGTGTAATTAGTTCTTTTTTGTTCTACATGCCGAAGATAGTTCTTTTTTAAACAAATTTGCTACGCTCGCTCGCGATTAAAGCAATTTTGCTAAATCGAATTACCTCTTGAAGTATTTAGTTTTCAGTATTGGTTCAACGGAAAAAGAATCAAAAGGTTGTATTTTTGTTAATAAAAACACAAAATTAATTGATATTTCAATTAAAACAAACTATATCATTACTTTCGCTGCTATGCAAGACAAAATTACCTTTCAATTTGTAAGTGAACCGACAGATGTAAATTTTGGAGGAAAAGTCCATGGTGGCGCTGTAATGAAATGGATTGACCAGGCAGCTTACGCCTGTGCTTCTACCTGGTCTGAAGGTTATTGTGTAACAGTTTATGTAGGTGGTATTCGTTTTTTTAAACCGATTCATATCGGGAGTTTAGTAAAAATTCAGGCGCGTGTTATTTATACCGGAAAATCCAGTATTCATATCGGGGTCGATGTTTTTTCACGAAAAATGAACGAGGCGAAATATGAAAAAACAACTCATTGTGTCATTGTCTTTGTTTCTGTTGATGAACAGGGGAATCCAAAACCTACCAATCAATGGATTCCGAATACCGACCGCGAAATGCAATTGCAGCAATATGCGAAACGCTTAATGGAATTGCGTAAAGATATCGAGGTCGAAATGGGACCTCATTTGAAAGATTTGTTTTAACTAGCAGGGGCGGAAAATTTTCCGCCCCTGCTAGTTTATGATTGCTGTAAAAACGTTTTGTATTTCTTCCCGGTCCAATAAATCACCAAACTATTGGTTTCACTGCGAATCAATTGAATGGCCGGAAGTTTTAAACTGATCTTTTTCTTATTTCCATCGTTCATGATGTACTTGTTCCGGTAAATAAACCAGCGTTTTGTCCAGGAAAGTGAAGTTCCCATATCGGTAGCCGTACCACAACCGATCACATAAACCAGGTTTTTCACGTTGTTGACGATCATCACTCCTTTGGTCTTATCAATCTTGTTCTCTACAAAAAAAGCAATATCGACTTGTCCGTCGCCGCTGAAATCGGCTTCAAAATAAAAGGGATTGAAATCCGTCAGGATCTGATGTTTCTGGGCCATTTCAGATTTTTCCAGGATAGGTTTTACCCACGCCGGAATGTTATTTTGGATCAAAAGGCTATCTGTTTCACCGAATGAACGGAAAGAAAATAAAAGTGCAAACATCAGTAAGCTGAAAGGTACAAGCGTTTTCATAAATTGAGATTAGAGATTATACTAATCTAAATCTTCTGAGTGCGGTTATTTTAATAAAAACCTGAACGGTTGTACCCGTTTATTTAAATGATATGATTTTCCGTTAATTGTTTCTCGGAACATTTAACTGGTATGGGAAATCGCTGCTGTTCAATGTTTGCTGGATAACCATCAAAGAAAGTTCCATCAATTCATTGTTCTTGAAAATAATTCCATCTGCTCCGGCATCCAGGCAAGAGCGCAAAATATAAGAATTGTTTTCATCGGTGACAATATAGACTTTTGCCAACGATGTTCTCTTTTTGATCTTGTCCATAATATCCAACCCGGTGAGATTTGCTCCCAAATTGTAATCCAGGAAGATGATTGAATGGATTCCGGGCAAATCGGATAAAAATGCTCTGGAATCGGTATAAGTGCTAATCTTGAAATGATTTTGATGCATAGCATATGCTGTGAGCAACTCTCGTTCTAATTGAAGCTTATACAAGGTCGTGTAGAATGGATTGTCGTCCAGTACCTGGATGCGTAATCCGAAGAATGGGTGTTTTTCCATGACGTTTGTTTTTGTGTGTATATTTTGGTTTTTGACTGCTTTTAAAAACTTTTTTCCGCGCTGAGTGATCTATATTGATTATGATTTCCTCACGGTTGAATGTTTTAGCATGTCAACGCCCAAGCCTTTCCGAAATTCATACCGTATTCCGCAAAGAAATGTTAAAGCCTTTATCCTGTCGGGCTTAAGGAGTAAATGAGGCTATGCCGGAAAAAAGAAACTGTGTTCAATTTGAAAGAGGCGTTTTCATTTTGAAAAGTGCCTGATTTTGCAAAAACAGCCAGGGATTAAATATCCGTTAAAAAAAATGGAATTAATTTATCCCTTAGATTCAGCGGGTTAGCGAACCCGAAGCTTTTTTTTTGAGTTTTTTTGCTCAAATGGCTTGCATAAACATAAAAGATATCTATCTTTGCACCCGCAATCACGAATGAGTGAGGCGAAAAAAAAATAAGATTCCGTAGCTCAGCTGGTAGAGCAATACACTTTTAATGTATGGGTCCTGGGTTCGAATCCCAGCGGGATCACCAAGTGGGAGAATTGATCAGAACTGATCGGTTCTCCCATTTTTGTTTTTGCTAAAACCTTTGCCAGTTCTGGGATTACGACGATTCCTGCATTAATTCTTTTGGTTCGAACTTCCCTTTTTTGACTGTCTACTGTGATTCCATCGGGGAAGAACTGGTTTTGTATTCTCATCTTGCCGTCAATCGTGCTGTTTTCCCACGCTAGTAAGGGATTGTCACACATTTCAATTAGCTTTCCGATGCTTTTATCCAGGTTCGAACTCCCCATTGCAGTTTTGGCGAGTTCTTTCTGAATGCTTTCTCTTTCCTCGGAGTATTTGCCTATAAATTTGTTGTACAGATCAGAATTAATTACCCCTATAGCAAAGCGTTCATCTAGCGCATCGATTCGTTCCTGAACCTCGGTTAACTTATCCTTAACCAATTTTCGGGTTTCGAGGGTGTCGGATAAAACGATTGTGAAAAGTTCCTTCAAATACATTTTTAATAACTCTTTATAATCCGGTTCAATCTCAAAGGCTGAAAGAAGTGCTTTAAACTGCTCATGTGCATCTTTTGCGCTTTTATTGTTGCAACACCCCTTCACACGACATTTGTAGTAATACAAGCCTTTTTTCGGAACTAAATACCCGGTCATAGGTGTATCACAATTCGCACAGCGCATAAACCGTTTTAACGGCAGGTTCTCGTCTTCTTCTTTGTGCGATACCGGATGACTTCGAGTTTCCTCAACAATGTTATTGACTTTTAGAAACAACTGACGGGAAATCATCGCCTCGTGTTTCCCCTCAATGATCTCACCCGGAACCAGGGAACTGACAATGATCCCGCAATAGAACGGATTC
>CBFGPJ010000257.1:0-5281 GCA_965650615.1 uncultured Fluviicola sp.
GGTTTGCCACAACCGCGGACTTTGACCCGGGGACCGGAACCGCTAACCTTACTTCGGCGGGAGGAAGTGATGTTTTTGTACAGAAATTACGTCAATGTCTCCCATCATCAGGAACGGATATCGTTACTGCCTGTAATTCATATACCTGGATTGATGGAAATATATATATGGCATCCAACAACACAGCTACTCACATTTTGACGAACGCTGTTGGTTGTGATTCGATAGTAACCCTGAATTTAACGATCAATTCTAATACGGGTATAGCTGTCGTTTCTGCTTGTAATTCATACACCTGGATTGATGGAAACGTTTATTCAACTTCGAACAATACGGCCACATATATTTTAACAAATGCAGCTGGATGTGATAGTGTGGTAACACTGAATTTGACTATTAATTCCAATACCGGTACGGATGTTATTACTGCTTGCAATTCGTATGACTGGATCGATGGAAATACCTACACGGAATCTAACAACACAGCTACGCACACACTTATAAATGCAGCTGGGTGTGATTCGGTAGTCACATTGAATTTAACGATCAATCACTCAAATACAGGTACCGATGTCATCACTGCTTGTGATTCGTATACCTGGATTGATGGAAATACTTACTTCACCTCCAACAACTCAGCTACGCATACGCTTATAAATGCAGCTGGGTGTGATTCGGTAGTCACATTAAATTTAACGATCAATCATTCCAATACCGGTACGGATGTCATCACTGCTTGTGATTCGTATACCTGGATTGATGGGAATACTTACTTCACCTCCAACAACACAGCTACGCATACACTTACAAATGCAGCAGGCTGTGATTCGGTGGTCACATTGAATTTGACTATGAATTCCAACTCAGGTACGGATGTCATTACTGCGTGTGATTCCTACAGGTGGATTAATGGAGTTACTTATACGGCATCAAACAATACCGCTACACATACATTGATCAATGCAGCGGGGTGCGACAGTGTGGTCACACTGAACCTGACAATTCATTCAGTTTCTGACATTACGACAATTTTAAATGGGATACAGATTTCTGCTAATAATGTCAATGCAACTTATCAATGGTTAGATTGTACCAATAATTATGCAATCATTAGCGGAGAAACAAATCAGAATTTTATCGCTACTATCAATGGGAATTATGCGGTTGAATTAACTGAAAACGGATGTAAAGACACTTCTGACTGCGTGGAAATAAAAACAGTAGGAATTCCGGATATCAATTTTGGAAATAAAATAATTATTTATCCTAACCCAACAGATGGAGACTTTTCTATTAATCTTGAATCGATAGATGAACACACAGAAGTTTCAATTATTGATATAACTGGAAAAGTACTTTATAAAAGATCGGCTGCTCAAAAACAAGTATTAAACTTTTCTCTTTCAGAACCAGCCGGATTTTATTTTATTACTGTCCATTCAGATGAAAAGATGGCTGTTTTTAAGTTGATCAAAGAATAATAATTAATAAAGTAGATACATAAAAGTCATTCTCCATACTGTTTTGATTTTTGAATTTGACATCTAAAAAGCGGAGCTTAGTCTCTGCTTTTTACTTTTTCAAAACAAAATTTAGTACATTTAAATTAGGTAGCGGACTATAAACCAGTTACGGGCCTAACATTTCGCAGGATAAAAAAGTTTGTCCTCGAACTATCATTATTCATTAGGTACTATGAACGATTTTAAAAAAGAGGATTGGGAATTACTTTTCAATTCGATAGACGAAGGTTTTTGTATTATTGAAATCATTTTCGATGAACGGAAAAAACCGGTTGATTACCGCTTCCTGGTTATAAATTCTTCGTTTGAAAAGCAAACCGGAATGGTCAACGCAGTGGGCAAGACCATGCGGGAATTTGCCCCGAATCATGAAGAGCATTGGTTCGAAATATATGGTAAAATTGCCCTGACCGGAGAATCCATCCGCTTTGAGAACCGTGCAGAACAATTACAGCGTTGGTATGATGTCTACGCTTTCCGTTTTGGAAATCCGGAAGATTACCAGGTTGCCATTCTTTTTAATGATATTACGGAACGCAGGTCTGCGGAAGAAACCATCAAGTCACTGAATAAAGAGCTGGAAGATAGTGTGCGCCAATTGGAATTTGCCAACCAGGAATTGGAACAATTTGCTTATGTAGCATCTCACGATTTGCAGGAACCGCTTAGGACTATTTCTAATTTTGTAGGCTTATTGGATAAAAAGTATTCGGTTGAAACGGATACAGAAACGGCACAATACCTTGGTTTTATTGTAAAAGCGACTTCCAGGATGCAAAACCTGATCAAAGATCTCCTGGAGTTTTCAAGAGTCGGAAGAAATATTGTATTGGAAGAAGTAAACGTGAATACAGTCCTGGAAGAAGTGCTTGCCGATATGAATGCTTCCATTAAAGAGAGTGGTGCAAAAATTAACTATTCACCTCTCCCGGTATTAAATGGGAATAGGACCGCACTCAAACAACTTTTCCAGAATCTGCTCAGTAATGCGATAAAATTCAGGAAGTCAGCAGTTAGCCCGGAAATTAAGATCACTGTTGAAGAAAAAGACGCGGAATATCTTTTTTCAATTAAAGACAATGGAATTGGCATCGACGAACAATATAAAAGCAAGCTCTTTATCATTTTTCAGCGGTTGCATACGCCTGCGGAATACGATGGAACAGGGATAGGTTTGGCTACATGCAAGAAAATTGCGGAGTTACACAATGGCGAAATATGGGTAGAATCAAAAGTGGGTGATGGTGCCACATTTTATTTTACCATTTCAAAAAACCTCAATTAAATTTAAAACTTGTTACTGCGATGAAAAAAATAAACTGCATTTTACTTGTAGATGACAATCCTGCAGATAATGAATTCCATAAGATCAAAATCACCGAAGCGGGAGTTTGTAATCACATACGAGTTGCTTTTGATGGCGCAATGGCACTGGAATATATTGAGAATTCAGCAAAAAAAGGAATGGAAGAGGAATACCCCAAAGCAAATCTCATTTTCCTGGATATTAACATGCCGCGTGTGAATGGATTCGAGTTTTTAGAGGCCTATCAGAAACTGGATGAGCAATTAAAATCCGAAATCGTTATTGTTATGCTGACAACTTCTCTAAATCCCGATGATGAAAAAAGAGCAATGGCAACCAATGAGGTAACTGAATTTCACAATAAACCGCTCACAGGGGTATCCGTTTTGGAAATTATTGAGAAGTATTTTCCATAGAATTACAAAGAGGAAACCGGTTTTTTCCTTCCTTGTGTTATAACAAAGAATTCTTAACTGACTGGAAATGAAACAAGAGGATTTTCTTCATTTCCTTTTTGCAATTTTCACCTTGAATTGGCACAGCTCTTGCTTATTCACCGGTATTAAAAACAAAGACAAAACAAATTGATCATGAAAAAGCTTCTTTTAATATGCGTTCTTGTTTCAGGAACGGTATTCGGACAAACGGACCAGCAAAATTCAAAACCTACAATTACAGTAAATGGGACTTCTAAAATGTTCATTGTTCCTGACATGACAGAACTGAACATTCATGTTTCATCATTAAAAATGAATATGGCAGACGCTACTAAGGCAATCGGCGATCAGACTCAGAACTATCTAAAAATCCTCAAGCAGCTTGGATTCCAGGAATCTGACGTGAAAACAACTCATTTCTCAGCTTCAAAAAACAGGATTTATCGTGAAAACGGCCCGATTGACAGCGGTTATGTCGTTTCTCAGGACCTGACTGTGAAGTTTGCTTACAATCAAACGACTTTGCAAAAAATTGTCGCACGTTTTTCGGAAGTAAAAGATCCGGTAGATTTCAATATTGGTTTTTATGTATCGGATGCATTGCGTGAGAAGACAGAAGCAGATCTTCAGGCAAAAGCAGTAGGGGATGCGCGCAAGAAAGCAAGTAACTTGTCCGGTGCTGCAGGAGTAAAAATGACCACGGTGAAAGCGATTGTTTATGGAAGTGATGTCTCAAATCCGGTATATTACAAAGATATGCGCATGTTCGCCAATGCGGAGATGGCTGTTGATGGAGCCGATTTGAGTTTTGCACCACAGGAAATCGAATTACAGGAGAACGTGACGGTTGTTTGGTTCCTGGAGTGATAATAGATTTGTACCCAATAATTTTGAAAGCGGTCTTGCGTACAGGATCGCTTTTTGTTTATTCTTGGATCACTGTTGTTTTGCAGCGATTTTTATCTTTGCTTAACAATTTCTTAATATGGATCCTCTGGAAGTGTTCAGCAGAACTAAAAATCGTTTTTGGCAAAAATGGTCAATCGTTATAAAGATTGTTCCCTTCCTTGCACTGGTTGTAGGAGCTAAGTTCCTCTTTCATTACAAAGGATGGGAATTCATGGAAATAAATGCGGTGTTTACCAGTCTGGTTGGAGGAACCATTTTTTTGATTGGATTTCTAATTTCCGGTGTACTTTCGGATTACAAGGAAAGTGAAAAACTGCCAAGTGAACTTGCTGCTTCGTTGAGAACATTGAACGATGATACAGATACCCTGATCAGGTCATTCGATTCTAAGGCTGCACGCGATTTTTCTGTTTATCAGAAAGAACTGTATTACGCACTGATGAATTGGTTTTATAAACAGGAGAGAACTAAGTCAATGCTGGATAAAATAAGTGCAATGAATGACCACATCAGCGCTATTGAAAAGGAAGGGATCCAGGTAAATTACATCATCCGTTTAAAGAATGAACAAAACAGTTTGCGGAAAATGCTCCTTCGGATTGATACCGTTCGTGATACGAATTTTATCGGTCCGGCATACACCATTGTTGAAGTTATGGGAATGCTGATTGCTTTTGGATTGATCATCATAAAAATGGATCCGTTCTATGCATCGCTTTTCTGTACAACACTGGTTACGTTTTTAGTAGCATATATGTTTCTGCTCATTCATGATCTGGACAACCCATTCGATTATTCATCAAAAGGCGAAAGCGGGACAGAAGTTTCCCTTAAATCGCTCAATGATCTTTCTGATTCTATTTATTCCCACTGAAGGGTGATTGGCTAATAACACGCACACAGTTCCTATTTGAAGATCTTACTTTTTGGCATTGCCCCAAAAAGTAAGCAAAAAGGTCTAGGCCGGTACTCGAAAGCTGGAAAACTACCTGTCATTCCGCGAAAGCATTCGAAACTCACCTCCTTCGTCGGCTCAAACAGGGAATGCTTTTTCCGCTCCATTCAGTCGTTTTCTAGCGCATTCAGCGTAAGGGCCTTTTTTAAGT
>CBFGPJ010000258.1:0-5278 GCA_965650615.1 uncultured Fluviicola sp.
TTTTAGTTTGTCCCAAAGGAGAATTTCGTTTGTATTCATTTAATTGGGTAGTGATTTATTGGTTCATATTAGTTCACCAAAGGTAAATCTTTTCATTACTACCCTCATCACTTTCAATCCAAAAAAGATCGTTTTCAGTACGTTTTTATCAACACAATATCATGAACATGGACGAGCGCAAATTTGTTCGGCAGATAGAAACCCGAGGTCATCTTTATATTTCTCATTCATTCCTTTCCGGAATAAACTTCGGCAGAATTACCAGAATGGTTCCAATCACAAAAATCCAGGTGCTGATGTCGGCAAACAGTTCTATTTTACTTTCCCAGATTTTCATTTCTTTAGCCTGTTTGGAATACAGTTCCCAATCATGATCAAATAATTTTAATTTAGTAACAGATGATGGGGGCTTTACCCCTTTATCTCTATTCTCAATCCAAATCCAAATATGGTCGAGCTTTTTATTGATATGGTAATTCTGGGATGCTCTGAATGATTCCTCGGAGTTATTCTGGAAGATTTGTACGAAGAATGAAAACAGGATCAGAACCAATCCAATCCCTTCTACTCTATTGAGCCAACTAGTTGTTAGTTTCATAGCGGTTTCCTGAATGGTTTAATTCAGGAGAAAATTAGTGATTATTTCTGTGTTGTATATTCTCACGCAGATTCAATAGATTTTTTTCAAGGAATCAGTCCGTATACGATTATTTACGACTCAAATAAGAAGCGATCATTCCCTGCAGGACGTTCGAATCCACGTCGGCCAATCTGTTAATGTGCAAACAACCACCACTGACCTTGTGTTTTCCCAGTATTTTAAGTGCTTCCGCATGTGCTTCGCTTCCGGCACCAATGTACAGGGTCAAATTTGCTTTCCGTGGAGAAAAACCAACCAGGAACCAATCTACCAGTCTTCCGGTACGCGGACTTTCATAACGCATATTTCCAAAACCAATAATCGACCCACCCCACATCACCGGTTCTTCTCCGGTGGCTTTTTTCATCATTTCAATCAAAGCAAAACAATCTTTACGCTTTTGTTCGTCTGCAACGGTATTGATAAAATCTCCCGCGCTCACAACAGTTGGCATCGTTTTGATCTCTGCCAGTTTTGGTTTCTTTTCTGCCATCTCAGTTATTTTTCATTGAGTACTAGTCATTTCAGTGAGTGGTAAGTTCCGGAAATATAAGTGATAATCTTTAATCTATCTGTTCTTTTTTTCTTGCAATTTTTTCAGTTTGATCCGACGATATTTAACTGATAAAACACCGTATCCACTGGACTTACAGGCATTTCAGGAGGTAAATCTTCCCGGAAAATGCAGTTAAAGTGATTCTTTAAGTAAAACTTCTGAGCGGCCTTGAATTGTTCCATCGTTCCGAGGTAAACAGATTCGCAATTCCGGTTTTTTGCTGCTCCAAGTGCCATGTCCAGCAATGCTTGAGAAACACCCTGTCCTTTTCCCCGGGCTTCTTTTGCCACAAATAAATGTCTCAAAAAAGCCTGGCGATCATTAATCAACGACAAGCCGACTGTACCAACCACCCGGTTTTCATCCAATGCAACCCAAAAGAGGTCATCCGGACTCACGATATCAGAAATCTGTTTCCCATTCGGGTTTCGGAACGGAATGTCAAACTCATCCTGAATCTCATCCATCATCCTAAAGATGGATTCCTGGTACTTGTCTTCAAAGGGAACAATTGTATACATCCGTTTCGTTTTATTGGATTATCAATCCTTATTTTGATTCAAAAAACTCCTCCTGCAGCTTAGAAAAGACCACCGAATCCTCGAAAATTCCATCCACCAGGTAATGGTTCCGCAATACACCTTCCTGCACAAATCCGTTCTTTTCCAGTAATCGCAGTGAAGCCATATTGTAACTGGCAACCAGTGCTTCAATCCGGTTGAGCTTTAATTTGCTAAAGCCGTAATCAATGATCGCCTCTACTGCTTCCGACATCAATCCGCGTTGTTTGAAACTCTCATCTTCCATCGAATAACCAATTTCAGCGCGTTGATGATCAGTGTTCCAATTGTGTAATCCACAACGCCCGATAATTTTTCCACTCGCCTTGTCTTCCAATAGAAACAGCAAAAAACTACGGTTATAACTTGCGTAGCCGTTTCGGTATTTACGTTCCTCCTTCTGATAATCTTCTTCGGAACGATGGCCCAGGATTGTTTTGATCTCGTCTTTTGAATGATTTTCAAAAATGTTCGTCATGTCCTGCGGATAAAGTCCTTTCAGGAGAAGCCGGTTTGTTTCTATGAGTTTGAAGTCAATCATTTGGTGTTTTTAAGGTTCATTCATTTTAGGGATTCATAGATCAATTGCACAACTCCGGATTTGAACGTATTGCTTTTCATTAATTTCAATTCAATGCGCTCGTGTAAATCTTCAAACAAAGGTTTTCCTTTCCCCAGTACAGTTGGATGTACGGAAATACGATAAACATCCACTAAACCCAGTTGAATGAATGTCCTGATCAGGCTTGCACCTCCGTAAAGCCAAATATCTTTTCCCGCTTCCTGTTTCATTTTCTCTACTTTTTCCGCAATATCGGAATGAATAAAAATGGCCCTTTGGTCCTGTCGGTCCTGGCTGGTAAAAACAACCTTGGTTTTGGAGTGAACTGCTTCCCACAACTTTTTCTCTGTCTCGTCCGCATGTGAGTCCGGCTGATAATTTCCCCAGGAATCATAACTTACTCTTCCGTAAAAGATCGTATCAATACCGGATAAAAAGCCATCAAAATCCATGTCCTCGTCCAGGATACACCAATCAATCTCTCCGTTCGGACCTTCAATAAATCCATCCAATGTAACAGCCAGGTCTAAAATTACTTTTCTCATCACTTGTTGTTTTGGGCCACGTAATTCAATGCTTCCCGGGCGAATTCCGGCCATTTATCCACATAATCAAACGGAACCTGTACCCACTCTTTCATCGGACGTTTCTTTCCCGAAGGATCAAATAATTGTGTTCCGTCCAGGCTCAAAGCTTCTTTGTGCGCATCACCGTTCAATTTAAAAACGATCTCGTTCCCAAAAAAGCTCATAAAAGCCTTCCCGTTAATCTTAAAGCATGGCTTACCGAACATTTGGCTTTCCACCGCTCCTTCCAGCTTTTGTCCGATTGCTGTGTATGTTGTTTCTTCCTGTGTCATAATTCAGATATTTTTAATATAGCCTGTCGACTTTGCTTCAAACCCCATTTGCGGGTAGAACTGATGTGCCGCTTCACGTTCCGGTTTGTTCCCACTATTCAGGATGATTAATTTGGCATCCACTTCTTTTGCCTTCCTTTCCGCTGCATCAATGAGTTTCTCTCCGATTCCCATTCTCCGATATTCCTTGCTGATCACTAAGACCTGGATACGAATAAAGCATCCGTCCTGTTCCCAAAAATAGTTTTTGTTCAGCCCGATATATCCTGCAACCTGTCCATTGACAACTGCAACAAATGTCCAATAAGTATCCAGAGACAGAATCCGCTCCATACGCACCGTCATTTGTTCAATGGATGTTTCATAGCCCAATTGATTGGTTAATTCGGTCAAAGAAACAATATCGTCGTTCTGGAATTCTCTTATGAATACTTTTTCTTCCGTTTTCACTACTAATTATTTAATCTTGAGATAAATCCAAGAATTCCCTGATACATTAATTCAATTTGGGAGATATCATATTTATTATATTCTCCATGTGCTGCCTTGTTTCTTATATCGAGCCAAGCTGTCACTTGTTTTTGATCAATCATAGTATAAACACCTGCTTTAGCTAAATCAGCGTTTAGAGTATCAGCTTTTTTAGGTTTTGAATCTCCACTTGCGTTTACGAATAAACTATCTACAGAATTCTTTTGCGCCAATTGCCTAAGATTTTCCTCAAGAATACTTCCTAACATTACAGCAGCTGGATCTTTATAACCCTCATCAAGAAAGTATTTCGCCATTTCCAAGAAATCAGAAAAAATCTCTGCTGAAACAAGTGTTTTCAATTCAACCAACCAACCTTTGTCAATTTCTGTTTTTATTGAGTTCAAAACGCCTCTTGCCACTTCAACCGTATAAGGATGTGCTCCACTACATGATTTTGTAAATGTTGTGTAATAAGGATGATCTTTACCAAAAAGGTTTAATATGAAGGATTTTGAAGAAGTTTCAAACTCTTTGTATAATTCTGCATTTACCCATTCTGTACCACCACCTCTACTAAGAAATTTTGATGCGATTGTTTTGTTAGCTAAATCAATTAAATGAGAAATTCTTTCTGTCAAGTGTTTATTCAAATTCATAGCGGGATTTTTAATACTCAAAACAAATCAAAATTAGAGAATGTTCTCTACTAAATTCCAGGTGATAGAATATTTCACGCAGATTTCGCAGATAACCGGTGACTAAAAGTTATCTAATTCACCAAGGTAGACAGAGTCTACCTAATCAACGGGATACTAGAAATAACCTCAGGCAGAACTGTAGATAATTACTTCAAACGCTCTAATTTTCCTTTGCGTTTTACAATATTTTTGTAATCCCATTGAATGTTGTGTGCCTTTTCCAGCCAGCGCTCCAGGTCTTCCAGGTTGATTTCCGACAAGTCGTTGTAAAAGACCGATGCGTCCTTGAATTTTTCTCCTTCCACATTCAATCCCGGTTCATCAAAATCTTTTCCGCTCCAGAACATCAGGCGCACGCCACGTTTTTGAATACTGTATCCTGCAATTGGGTTTCCATCCAAAAACCAAACCGGATGCGCATGCCAAATCTTGTTTTCAGCCTCGGGGAGCCCGCGACACAGTTCATTTGCCAACAGGTCACAGATTGGAATATATTCATATTGCTGTGAGAGGTTGTATGTTTGGATTTCTTTGTTCATGTTCAAAGTTGGAAGTACTTTCACAAGATAATGAATAATCACTTATTTGTCAGCATTATTTTTCCTAATTTCTCGCATAGGTCAATCTCCCTTATTAGCCTTTCATGAGATAAATAACTTGTTGATTTTCTCCGTAACTTATTTTTAAGAGATAAAGACCAATTGCATGACTACTCAAATCGTAGGTAATGTTATCACTATTCAAATAAGAGGAATTAGACAACAATTGTCCTGAAACCGAATAAAGCGAAATTTCAATCCATTGTTGAAATTCATCAAATTGAATAATGACTAGTCCATTCGTTGGATTCGGATGAACCTTTACATTTTCTGTAAGCGAGTTCTCGACTATTCCCACAGTATTTATAGGAATACAGGCAGAAGTATCTT
>CBFGPJ010000259.1:0-5253 GCA_965650615.1 uncultured Fluviicola sp.
ATGTGCTATTCATGGAGAAGAAAAAGAAATGATCCTGGCACTTGACCGGATGAAATACGTATATGAGAATACCCGTTTATCGTATCAGGATGCTTTTTTCGATGTGACCGATTATTTCAAACCTTGTGTTGGTGTAACCCGTTCATTGAGAGATAAACCTGAACCAGTGGTTTTCAGGGTCAGCAACCGTCATGCACCATACATTATTTCAAAGCCCATTCATGATTCACAGGAAACGCTGGAAGATGATGAACGCGGAGCTACAATTTCACTGAATGTCATTCACAACTTTGAATTGGAAAAAGAACTATTATCTTATGGCGACGGAATTACTGTTTTGAGCCCAAGAAGATTGCGTAAGACAATCGAAAAACGTCTTCGGATCGGTTCTGAACATTATGAAAAAATAAACCTAAAGAAGAACAAAGAGCAAAATAAATGAATCCTGGAAACAGGAATTTTGTTTTCAAAGAAATCAGATTGTTTATAAAATACAATTTATTAGCAGTTAAGATGCTCAATTTTATGCTTAAAATTTTAACTTTGATAGAAATAGAATAAAAATTTATAACAATGAATAAGCGAATTGAAGCGGCATTAAATGATCAAATTCAAAAAGAATCTTCTTCCTCTCAATATTACTTGGCGATGGCTTCCTGGGCAGAAACAAAAGGACTGAACGGGACGGCAAAGTTCATGTACACACATTCAGATGAAGAGCGGTTCCACATGTTGAAGTTGATCAAATTTGTGAATGAACGCGGAGGAGTAGCTGTTGTACCTTCAATTCCGGAACCGCCAAGAGAATACGATTCTTTGGAGCGCGTTTTTGAATTGTTGCTGGAGCATGAAGTCGGAGTTTCCGAAAGCATCAACAATGTAGTTGACGCTTGTTTGCAGGAGAAAGATTATTCCACACACAATTTCATGCAATGGTATGTTTCCGAGCAATTGGAAGAAGAAGCGCTTGGTCGCAGTATTCTGGACAAATTGCGTTTGATTGGCGGAGATAAAGGTGGTCTTTACCTGTTTGATCGTGACATGGAAACTGCGGCGGCAAATGCCGTAAAAGCAGGAAATGCCGATAAAAAAGCTTAAGACCCTGAAGTGAAACTTTTTCAGTGAATTATTCGTTGAAATAAACGAAATAAATACTCTATGCTCGTTCGATTAATAGGAATTGGAGCTGTTGTTGCGTTTGCTACTACTAGCGCGGTAAGTCAAGTCTCGTATCGTTTTAGAAATTTTTCTATTAACGATGGACTCTCACAGAGTTCTGTGACGACTATTGTGCAAGATGAAGTGGGAGCTTTATGGCTCGGAACACAGGACGGCCTGAACCGTTTTGACGGACAACAATTTGAAGTATTTACCTCTGATGACACACCCGGACTGGCAAGTTCGTATGTGCATTGCGGTTTAAAAGATCAAACCGGGCAGTTGTGGTTCGGGACGGCGGACGGAATTTCCATTTACGATCCCAAAAAAGAAACGTTTCGGTCACTTTTGGCTTCCGACGATAATAACCTTTCTATTGAAAGTATTTCGGAAGAACAAAACGGGAATATTTGGGTAGGCTCTTCTACTCATGGATTGGCAAAGTATGATCGGAGCACGAAGAAAATCTCTTTTTTAACCGGGGCAATTCCTTCAAAGCGGATCCACTACATTAAGTTCGTAACAAACGATCAATTGATCGTTTCGTTTGAAGATGTGGGGGTGTATGTCTATAATCTGAAAACAAAGACCTGGAAACAATTAACTCCGCCAAATGGCCAAAAAACCTGGCTTGTTTCAGATGTAGAGGCTTTCACCGAAAGCAGTTTTGTCCTTTCAAGCAATGAAGGTTTGTGGTTATTCGACACGCAGAATCAAAAACTGTTTCCGTTCTTAAAATTCATCGGTAAAGATTATGGGATCGAAGAGTTTTCGGATGTATACGTGAAATCCATCAATGAATTCTACATTGCTACGGTAAATAACGGCCTGATCAGTGTAAACAATTCAAAGGACGGATACCGGATTACATTCAGCAAAAAGGATATTTTCCAAAAGAACGCAATTCTGTTCAATGAACTGAATGAATTGTTTTGTGATGAGAATGGGACGATCTGGGTTGGAACATTGAGAGGTTTAAGCGGATTCAACCCGAAAAATGATTCGTTCTTTGGTGTCGGACCGACCTCCAATCTCAACCAGGGATTGCCTTCGGAAAGTGTTTGGGGTTTTGCAGAATCAGATGATTATTCCAAAGTTTACATTGCCACAGATTTTGCCATTTCCGAACTAAACCGGAAAACCGGGCAGTTCAAGCATTATTATATTTCAAAATCCAAGGACTTTAATGAGAACAGCATTGTCTCAATTCACCACATAACTGATTACCACTTTTTGATAGGGGCAAACGACGGTTTGTATGAATTAAAGATCAAAAACGGACAAGGCGCGTTTAAGAAGATCAATTATAAAGGAATCTCCAATCCTTCCGGTTTCCAGCGTGTTTATAACATCACACCATACAAAGAATCCAAATTCTTTTTGGCAACCAAGGGTGGAGTGCTCTTGTACGATCTCAAGACGGGAGAATTTGAACCGTTTGTTTACAATCCGAAAAAACCCAAAAATACAATTGGTGCGGGGGTTTGTCGCGTAGCTTATAAAGGATTGAATGACGCTTATTATTTTGCAACGGGAGTTGGCGGGATCAATATCCTGACACTGGATAAAAACGGAAAAGAGCAAATCGTTCCTTACCCGATGAATAAATCTATTTTGAAGGCAAGCCGGGATGTGATCTCCAGCATTTACCAGGAAAATGAAACAACCTTATGGCTTGGTTCTTCGGGCTCGGGCTTGCTGAAATTGAATTTACAAACCGGAAACGTAATTGCTTACACCCGTAAACAAGGTTTACCGAATAATTTTGTTTACGGAATCCTTCCGGACACGCGGGGTAATTTATGGCTAAGTACCAATAAAGGATTGTGTCGCTTTAATACTTCACAGGAACGTTGTACCAATTACTCGGAAGTAAACGGGTTAATGAGCAATGAATTCAATACCGGTGCTTATTTGCTTTCAGGAAACGGAGAAATGTATTTTGGCGGGATCGAAGGATACAATTTTTTCAACCCGGAAAATTTACAGGAACTAAAGGAAAAAGTATATGTCAACTTTTTGAAATTCCGTTTTGATGATCAATGGTTGAAACCGGGAGACAAAGATGCCCCTTTTAAAGAATCGTTTTCTTATCAGACAGACATTAAATTGGGGTATGATGAACGAAGTTTTACCATTCGCTTTATACCAACAGATCTGATCAATCGCGACTTACTCCAATTCAAATACGAATTGGAAGGTCTGGATGAAGGCTCGGTATTTCTGGGTTCTTCGAGTGAAATTCACTTTACATCTTTAACACCGGGATCTTACGTCCTGAAAGTATATGTAAAACGAATTGACGGAAATTGGGTGCAGGCAACTTCTCAAATGAACATTGAGATCGCTGCTCCTTTTTGGTGGAAATGGTGGTTTTGGGTCATTGTTCTGATCATTTTAACGCTCGTCATTATCATTTTCATCCGTTCCCGAATTGACCTTGCGCGAAGAGACCAGGTGCGTTTGGAGATGAAGATCGTAGAAAGAACGAAAGAGATCCGTGCTCAAAACATGAAGATCGAATCTCAGAAGAAGGTTATTGAAGAAGAGAAAACAAAAGTAGAGGAGCAAAAACGCCTGCTTCAAATTGAGAAGGACAAAACGGAGACCTTACTTCGCAATATTATCCCGGAATCCACAGCCGAAGAATTAAAAACAAAGGGAAGAGCTTCAGCAAGGGCTTATAAAACGGTTTCGGTTTTGTTTACAGACTTTGTTGGGTTTACCAAAATTGCAGAAGGATTGAAACCAACAGATCTGGTGAACAAGCTGGATGTGTATTTCCGTAAATTCGATGAGATTATTGTAAAGAATAACCTGGAGAAAATCAAAACGATCGGGGATGCATACATGTGTGCCGGAGGTGTTCCCGTGCGGAATAACACCAATCCGATCGATGCTGTTCTGGCGGCACTTCAGATCCAGGATTATATGAACACGCTCAAAAACGAAGCGTTAAAAACAGGAGAAGAATACTGGGAGTTACGACTTGGGATCAATACCGGGGAAGTGACAGCCGGAGTAATCGGTTCGGAAAGATTGGCGTATGATATCTGGGGAGCGACCGTGAATCAGGCGCAACGAATGGAAATGATGGGTGAACCGGGAAGAGTCACCATTTCGGGATCTACCTTTAAACTGATAGAACCCTACTTCGAATGTACTTACCGCGGAAAGGTAAAAACAAAGAGTAAAGGACTAATTGAAATGTTTACGGTGGAACGTATCAAACCGGAACTTTCCATCAATGGGGAAGGGCTTTATCCGAATGATCGTTTCCAGCAAATTGTTAATCTGCACTTATACAGTAGCATCAATTACTACAAAGCGGAACGTCACATCATTAAAGTATTGGAAAAAGGATTGTCTCCGATGCTGCATTATCATAGTATTGAACATACCAAAGATGTTGTGCGTGCCGTTGAGCGTTACGCCTTGCTGGAAGGAGTAACCGATGAAGGATTATTCCTTTTGAAATCCGCCGCAACTTACCATGATGCAGGATTCGTGGAGAATTATGAAAAGAATGAACCCATCGGTGCACGAATGGCAGAAGAGATCCTGCCGAAATACGGATACTCGGACCAGCACATTGCCCAGATCAAAGAATTGATTTTCGTGACACAGATTCCGCACCAACCGAAGAATAAGTTGGAACAAATTATCTGTGATGCCGATTTGGATTACCTGGGAAGAGACGACTTCCACGAGATTGCTGACCGCTTAAGAAGAGAGTTGCGTGAACACGGAAAAATAGAAAGCGACAGACAATGGGACAATATGCAGGTTGCTTTCCTGAACATGCACAAGTATTTTACACCTACGGCCATTGCAAGCAGGCAAACCAAAAAAATGCAAAATCTCAAAGAGGTGGAAGAACGTTTGGCCAGAAATGAGTATAAGGACTGATCGATATGTTATTTGATTAGGTAGAATAAAAAAACAAGGCTATTTTTGAAAAAAAAAGAAAGAAAATGAAATTTGGTTTTTTTGCAGTACTTGTCTTGCTGATCTGCAGTTGTGTAAAGAAGGAATCAGCAACACCTTACATCAGTTTACAAAACACCAAATGGAATTGGGTTTCCACAACTCAGG
>CBFGPJ010000260.1:0-5236 GCA_965650615.1 uncultured Fluviicola sp.
TATTATGCCTGATAGCAAATAATACCAGCCCTGCCGTGTTTTTACAACCGATTTTAAGCAATAAATTATTTCGGTGACCATTAACCGTGCTCTCGCTGATAAATAATTTTTGAGAGATTTCCAGACTCGTATTTTCCTGGCAAATGAGTTCGAGCACTTCTCTTTCCCGGCGGGTAATGTCCATTTCTCCAAGTGCAACTTTTTGTTTTTTTCCATGCATAAAATGATGCATGGCTTTGATGGTTTGCTCGTTGAAATAGTAATCATTTGTTACAACGGCCCGAATTGCTTTTTCCACCTCACCGAAATCAGCGTTCTTGGCCAAATAGGCATTTGCCCCGGCTTCAACCATAGCTTGAATGTATTTTTCTTCTTCGTGTATGGTAAGAATAATGTTTCTTGTTTCCGTGTGTTTTTCGCGGATGATTTTCATGGTTTCCAATCCGTTTAATACAGGCATGTTAATGTCAATGAGGGCTACATGAATAGTTTCCTGACAAGTGTCCAGTTGTTGAAGTAAGTCTTCTCCATCAGCACATTCCAACACAACCCTAAAATCAGTTACGGCATTTAACAGAGATATAATCCCTTTACGAAAAAGCACCTGATCTTCGGCTATAGCGATGTTAATCATAATTCTTGTGTTTGATTGAAAGGTAAACGTAATGCGCAATTGAATCCCTGGCCGGGCGAAGAAATGAAATGCACATCTCCATCAAGGGCAAGAACACGACTCTCAATGTTTTTGATGCCGATACCTCTTTTTATTTTCTTGTCGCTTAGATCTGCACCAATTCCATTGTCCGTATACTGCAGATGCAGTTGGCTTTCGTAACTGCTGCAAATAATTGTTATGGAACTGGCTTTGGCATACTTTAAAGTATTGTTCAGCAATTCCTGGATGATCCGGTAGGTAGCCAGTGATACTATTGGATTTATTTCCTCCGGTACATTCTCAAATTCATAATGAATGTCAATTCCGGATGCAGTTGAAACAGATTCTGTATAATTGGTTAGGGTTTGGTTTAAACCCAGTAATTCCAGTTCAAAGGGGATAATGGCATGAGAAATCCGGCGCACACTATTTATACCGGTTTGAATGAGCTGCTTACTTTGTTGCAGGGTGTCTTTGTTTTTTTCAGTTTCCGGATTCAATTGTTGGAGGGAGAGAGAAAGCGTTGAAAAAATTCCGCCCAGTTCATCATGAACATCCCGGGCAATACGCAAGCGTTCTTCCTCGGCTGATTGTATATTACTGCTGAGCAATTCTTTCCGGTGTTCGGCCTCCATTTGAAACAACTCTTCCTGTTTCTTCAACAGGTTTTTCTGATACCGGATAAAAAATAGAATGGCTCCGCAGGCTATCAGGAAAAATGCAGCCATTGTTAGGATAATACCATAATAAAAATCTATTTCCTGCTGGTTTTGCAAAATCCGGTGAATATAAAGAGGTAAAGTACAATTAATAAAAGTGTATGCAGCGTCCAGATATTCATTAGCAAAGGATATCCCAAATGGTTGATATAATTACTGAAAGCGAACAAAATAAGCGAACCGGAGAAATAAATGAAGAAACCTGCATTCATATATTTCAAAGCATTTTGGTCCTGAAAAACCGCTTTGCTTTCAATGGTAAGCGAACGGATAAACCAATGAACGGATAAGCCAATGAAAACAAAAGCCTCCAATGAGCGCGTGTAAATATTAAAGCTATGCAGGTTTTCTAACACAAAGGCATCTAAAAGGGCGAATAACAGAAACAAAACCGATACCAGGTAAAACCAAAACCGTGTAAGAAGCGGTTTGCCTTGAAAAGAATAGTAAGTAAACAATAAGAAAAATTCAAGAATTGTAAACACATGCAGCAACGGCAGGTTGTTGATACCTTTTTTCCATAACAATAAAGATACCGCCTGTGTTACTACAGACAGTATCAGGTACCAGGTAATTATTTTCAGAGCCTTGCTCAACCGATTGTAAAAGACAATTGACAGTAGGAACGGAGCAATAATAATCCAGGGACCGTAATTAAATAAAAGCGCTTTTAGCTCCATTTAACCGGAAAACCTATTCCTTCTTACTTGGACAGGTAGGAGGACAAGGATAGCTGAAATCATAAATGGCAGAATAATCGAGTTCCTTACCACCGATCTCTTCAGGGATCCGGGGCATCAGTTCACCGGGATTTGTTGCTATCGGATTGTTGGGGTCATCGTTACGTTCAAAATCAATAAGCGGTTCGATCAATAAACAAGGCAGCGGTTCCTGTTCTCCCCTTTCATTGATATAGTCCTTTATTCCCAAGCGGCAGGCAAATCCTGATATCGGATAGTTATCTTTTCCGCTTTCATTTTGATTGTAGGTTTTTATTCGCTCTGTTAAATGAAGCAGATCCTCTACTGAAAGGCTGAATGAATCAATTTCCAACGGCTTATACCCGGGTGGCATTGAGCCTTCAAACGTTTTTGGAACAAGAATATAATTGTCATTTTGCCAGCGGTCAATTCTAATATCGGCTTCCGGAACAGATATACGGAAATGTTCAGTTGAATCGTGGAGTTGTGGGTTCATAAAATGTGTTTTTATGTATTTAATCTCAAATATAAATACTGAATTCTTCAGTGCAACGAAGTTATCAAAATATTGACACCTCGGATCCAAAACCAGATAAAAATATCTGTTTTTAAAAACCCTTATTTCTGTGTAAAGAATTCCCTTTCCATTACCGTTACTTTGTCTTGTTCACTAAGCGTTGCAACCTTAAAACAGTGGAGCTGAACCCACTTATAAAAAACGGACTGTTCCTGTTCAGTCAATTCAACAGGAGGCGGAACCCGAAAAGCCTGATGAGTAGGGAAATTTAAACTACCCATTATGGCACAAATTTTTATCGCAATTACAGTCGATGCAATTACACTGGCGCAAAGTAAACCCGGAGGTTCATGGAATGCTCCAATTAGCTTAGGAAGCTACAGTTCTTCTGATGTTTATGTAGAAATGATGGCACAAGGAAGTGCTGTTGTCAACGACCAGGGAGGATCAGAACTAACGGTTTCTGCTAATGTCGGAGATGAAATTGTCTTCACTATTTCAGCTCCTGGCGCTGGTCAAAATTATTATCCGGTGCTTTATAACACGGTACTAAGCAATACTAACGTAAGAAGTTTAGGCCCGAATACAGCAGTTTGGAACAACTATTGCCTTCAATCAGGAGGTTCGGGAAGTCAGCCGAATTTTGCCAATACCATCCCTACGGGATATCCGAATGCCGGCAGCCCCAACACATTTGTTTGTGCACAATGGTTATTCCAGGTTAATGGCGCAGGATCGACACAATACAACATGTCTTTTGCGGTAATGGACACTCAAACCGGAAAAGCCATCGGCTATTACGTTTGGGATCCGTTCATTAATGTTAACAACTAACTGGCATTCAATAAATCGAATAACCGGCCCTCACTTTTGTCAGGGGCCGGTTTCACAACAAAAACCTTGTGAAAATAAGAACTGTTCCTGTTCAGTCAATTCAACAGGAGGCGTAAACCGAAAAGCCTGATGAGTAGGAATAAAAAATGATATACCATGTCAATTACTACACTTAATACAATTACTCTTAAAAATATTACAGCCCTGGATACTTCCAAATATACCGTTTGGGTTGCCGGTTTTATACAACAACCGGGTCTTTATATGTATCTGAATACGGATGGGAATTTTACTGCGGATGCGGGCAATTACATCAACATCAATAATGGACTGACGGTCAATGTACCAAACGTGACAAATTTAGGGAACAATCGCCTGGTATTTTTAGTTACGGAAAGTACTACCACACCACCGGCGCTTTCACCTACCGTTGGTTATACTGCCTATCCGTTTAATGCTGCTCCGGGTGTTTGCCCTCCGGGTCCATACGATATTTTTGAATTTGGCCCCAATGCTCAATACGATGTATCTGCAGTAGATTCTTTTGGCCTTAATCTCTCATTTACGGTAACCAATGACGAGTTGGTTTATGGGGCAGTTCCTGCTATTTCACGTCCTGAGATTGCGGAAGCATTTACTGCGTTTACCGGTTCTGATCCGCTTGGAAGTGCATTTACACAATTATTGTATACCAGTCCAACCGGTACCGGTTATCCCGATTCAATTATGGGTCAATTTTCCGCTATCGTTTCACCAAAAGACTGGTTAGCCATTAATCCCAGTGCAAATGGATTGAGTGGCTATTGGACCGATACCATCAATGACTTTTTCGCCAATGGTAATCAACTCAATCTGTACTTGAATGCAGCCACCGTGGGCACTTATTCAGGTACAAGTGACGGAACAAAATTTACCCTTACCGGGCCAAACAAATTAACAATAACCATTCCGGCTAGCGATTTTGCAGGTGACCAGGGATTCATGCAGGCAGTGCGCGGGATCAAACCAGGTGAAAATCAGGATGAATACGATGCTTTCAACCAAATAGAAGCTGCCATTTTTCAAGCCATTTCCCGCGGAGTCTTATTGGACGGGGTTGTAGCTGAAGGAGGAAGTATTTCAGATGGTTACACCTCCACAGCGTGGACGAACATTCAAAACTGGTACACCAATCACAACAATGCATACAACCAGAATCCGAGTGTTTATGATGCTTATGCCAAGTTTTTTCATTGTGCAAGAAACCATGGAGGAATCATCATGGGACTTAACTCCGCTCAAAGCCTGGGAATGGCTTATGGATTTAGTTTGGATGAAAATCCGAATGTCGGAAGCTGGTCGGCCGGCAATAATGTTCCATCCAAAACCAACTACTCCGTTGGATCAGGTCAGGACGTAACACTTACTATCGGAAGATGGTTTCCGGCATCATAACATTAGTTGACTCTCATTAAGGCACGTAAAAACGGTTTTTGAGGAAAAAGCGAATTACGGAAGTAGTTCGCTTTTTTGTTATCCCGAGCCGGGGAACGTCAAACTTTTGGATGGAAGATTTGGAGCGTATATTGAAATCAGAAACACTGAAATTGCCCTAATTTGCTGTTATGCATTCCGTTCGTTTACTATCTCCTTCCATCTGGTAAGTATCAATTGTGTGTAAATTTCTTTTTCTAGTCCATATGAACCCAGCGCAAAACCATCGTTCCATTCAATCAGTGCCGTTCTGCCGTCATCCAAAACTCCAAAGTCAATACCATAAGCATCTGTTCTTTGATTTGATTTCTCAAAATCGTAGATTGCATTTTCCACA
>CBFGPJ010000261.1:0-5210 GCA_965650615.1 uncultured Fluviicola sp.
GGATTGGGTGTCCTTCCGGCTTCATATTCGGCAAACATATAGTCTACAATGCGTTCTTTGTATTCTTTGCTAAGATCCAGCACCTGAAAAGGGATTCCAAGGTGTTCGGCTACCAAAAGAGCGTCGTTGCTATCGTCGATCCATGGACAGTCGTTGGAAAGCGTAACGGTTTCATCGTGCCAGTTACGCATGAATAATCCGATTACTTCGTAACCTTCCTGTTGCAATAAATGTGCTGTAACACTTGAATCTACACCGCCGGATAATCCGACAACCACTCTTTTCATGCTGCAAATTTACGAACTTTTGAAACGAACTTTTGAAAATTCCTGTTCTTTCGAAAAATTAACAGTTACAAAAGTGAATTAATTAAAGTTACATTTGTATGTATTGGTGGTGACTTCGACTACGCTCAGTCACCGTTCCGAATAGCGATTGTTTTACTGTAAAGGAGGCTGCCTACGGTGAGCCTTTGGCGGCCGATGGAGCGGAGTCGAAGCCTGCTTTGAAACTCTAAATAATCGTTAACAGAAATGAAAGCGCAGAAAAAAGTGATATTTTCGTTTCATGAAACTGATTGCTTTAATCTTATTGATCCTATCCGGTAATGCTTTTGCCCAGGAACCATGTACGAAAGTTTGGTTGAAAGGGAAAGTTGAAGATACTCTTACTAAACATGCCTTTCTGAATTTAATGGTGGTGAATACTTCTACCGGGAAAGGTGTTTTTGGTCAGCCGGATGGAACTTTTGGGGTTTATGTAAGCAATAACGATTCTATTATTTTATCGATTAAAGGTTACGAGCGTTACGGATTTCGGGTGAAAGGAGATTCTTCGTGTCGTTTTGAAGTGTACGCTGCAGTAGAGCGAAAAGCACGTCAGATTGATGAAGTTGTCATTAAGCCGTTGAAATCCATCCAGGAGATCAAGGAAGAACGTGCAGCTTTGGCGTTAAGAGAAACACGTACGATTACCGGTATTGAAGCTTTCCAAAGCCCGATTACAGCTTTGTACCAACGTTTTTCAAAGAGAGAGCAGTCCAAAGCTTTAGTGGCTAAAAAAGAATACGAAGATTCAAAAGAAGAGATTGTTCAGGAATTGCTGAGATTGTATGTATCGTACGATATTATCAAGTTGAACAACGAGGATTTTATCGATTTCATTCGTTTTATGAATATGGATGAAAACTTCCTGAAAACAGCTACGGATATTGAATTGATCACTTTTATCAAAGATAAACTGGAGCATTATTTATTGCTGCACCCTGAAAAGGAATGAGAAAAAGAATGAGGGGAATTAAGCAGTCCTCATTTTCATTCTCTCTCTGTTTCTCTTTCTGAAAATCATTCTGTTTCTGCTTCCCGTTCTGATTTTTCTTCGATCAACTGTTTGTCGTACAATTCCCGGTATTGACTGTTGGTTTGTAACAGATCTGCCGGTTTTCCTTCTTCTACAATTCTTCCTTCCTCCAAAACCAAAATATAATCTGCATTTCGGAGACTGGAAATACGATGACTTACGATAACCGAAGTAGTCTGGTTTTCCTGGTTTAATCGCTTCAGATTTCCAAGGATGATTTCTTCGGTTTCCGTATCAACAGCAGATAAACAGTCGTCAAGTAATAAAATGTCGGGTTTTCGGATCAATGCACGGGCAATACTCACGCGCTGTTTTTGTCCGCCCGAAAGATTCACGCCACGTTCGCCCAATATCGTTTCGAACTTGTCCGGAAAAGCTTCGATGTTGTGCAATACGTGCGCATTTTTTGCTGCGGAAACTATTTCCTCATGCGTGACGGCTCCAAAATTCAATGCGCCGAATGCAATGTTGTTGTAGATTGTATCTGAAAATAAGAATACGTCTTGCGGAACAACGGAAAGCTGTTTCCTGTATTCAATCAGGTTAACCGTTTTCAGATCTTCCGAATTGTAGCTGATTTTACCGGAAGTAGGGTCCAGCTGGCGAACAATCAGTTGCAAAAGAGTAGATTTCCCCGAACCGGTTTTCCCGATAATTCCCAGTGTTTCACCTCGTTTTAAAGTGAAATTGATATCGGATAGTACGTCCGGAAGATCCGGTTTGTAGCGGAAAGACATGTCTTTGAACTGCAATTCACTGAAAGGTGCCAATGGAGCCTCTGTTTGATTTTTGATCGCAGGTTCGGTTTTCAGGAATTCATTGATGCGTTCCTGGGATGCCGCTGCCCGCTGATTGATACTCGTTACCCAGCCGATACTTGCAAAAGGCCATGTTAAATTGTAGATCAAAAGGATGATCGTTACGATGTTTCCTGTTTGAATGTGTCCCTGATAGGTCAGAAGGCCACCCATATAAATACTCAGAAGTGTACTTGTTCCGATTAACAAAGAAATCGTTGGCATAAACAAGGCATTCGTTCTTACCAGGCGCATGGTTTTCTTCAGATAAGACCCTGAGCTTGCTTCAAAATTCTGCATTGCGTGCTTCTCCTGGATATACGCTTTGATCACACGGATTCCGGAGAATGTTTCCTGCCCCAAAGTGCTCAGACGCGATTGTTCCTGTTGCACTTCCTTGCTGAGTTTATTCATTCGGGTCGAAACCAAATAGATCAAGGTTGCCATAACCGGAAGCGGGGCAAGTGCATAAAGTGCAAGTTCGGTATTGATCTTTAACATTTCATACAAACTGAAAGGGAATAGGGCAACCAGGTTGATGGTATACATGATTCCGGGTCCCAGGTATTGACGCACCTGCGAAACATCCTCAGAGATCCGGTTCATAAGATCTCCTGTCGATCTGCTTTTATAAAAGTTGTAATCAAGCTGCTGATACTTTTCAAAAATTTCGTTCTTCAGGTCAAATTCAATGTAGCGTGACATCACGATCAGTGTTTGACGCGTCAGGAACAGGAAAAATCCCTTAATTATGTTAAAAAGTATGATGAGTCCGGCAAGTCCAAGTACGACCCAAAACAAGCTTTGACCTTTACTTAGTTCGTTCTTTCCTGAAAGAAAATTCATGGATTCACCTACAAAAACAGGGATTTTTGCGCCAAAGTAATTCCCAGCAATAATGAAGAGTACGCCAAGCAGCAAACGCCAGCGGTATTTGTATAAATATTTGTTTAAATAGCTTAGAGACTTCATTCGATAAATTTCCTATTTTTGCGAGCGCTAATGCGATTTTGTTCGAATCACAAAATTAGCCATTCGCATTGAAATAAAAGATTAAAAGTCGCGTATGTTTGAAGTAAAAGAAGTCAAAGATCTAAATCTGGCTGAAAACCCCGTTATTTCTCAAATGAGTATGTATAACCACGAGCAATTGTTATTCTGTAACGATACTGCAACTGGTCTGAAAGCAATTATTGCTGTACATAACACCGTTCTGGGACCTGCACTAGGAGGAACCCGTATGTGGATGTACAACAATGAAATGGAGGCTTTGAATGATGTATTGCGTCTTTCAAGAGGTATGACATACAAGAACTCAATTTCAGGATTGAATTTGGGTGGTGGAAAAGCGGTGATCATCGGAGATTCACGCTCTATGAAGTCGGAAGCCTTATTCCGTCGTTTCGGGAAATTCGTAAACTCATTGGCTGGAAAATATATTACTGCAGAAGATGTAGGTATTTCACCGGTTGATATGGTTTGGGTTTCTATGGAAACAGATCACGTGGTTGGTTTGCCAGGAAAGAGTGGTGATCCTTCTCCTGTAACTGCTTATGGAGTATATATGGGAATGAAGGCATGTGCGAGCCAGCAATTCGGTTCTGATTCTTTGGCTGGTAAAAAAGTAGCTGTTCAGGGAGTTGGTCACGTTGGTGAGTACCTGGTGAAGCACCTGGTTTCTGAAGGAGCTGAAGTAACAATTACGGATATCCATGAAGAGACTTTGAAGCGTGTTTCCAATGAATACGGAGTAAAAGTGGTTGGATTGGATGAGATTTACGATGTACCGATGGATATTTATGCGCCGTGTGCATTGGGAGCAACTGTAAACGATAACACGATCAATCGTTTGAAGTGTTCAATTATTGCAGGAGCAGCAAACAACCAGTTGGCAGATGAGAAAGTTCACGGTCAGTTGGTGAAAGATAAAGGAATCATTTATGCTCCTGATTTTACATTGAATGCTGGTGGTGTGATCAATTGTTATTCTGAAGTGGCAGGTTTATCCCCGCAATGGTCGATGGCGAAAGCAGAAGAGATCTACACAACGATCGGAAATATTGTTTCCCGTTCAAGTGCTGAAGGTGTTCCGACTTACCAGATTGCAAATAAGATCGCTGAAGAGCGCATCGAATCGATCGGTAAAGTAAAATTACCACTATAAAAGATAGGAGAGTAGTTTATAATGCTGAATAGAAGACATTTACGAATCAAAGTTTTGCAGGCGCTTTACGCTTATTTCCAGGGAGATGAGGAAAGCATCAAGAAAACCGAAAACGAACTGATGCAGGCGGTAGATCGCATTTACGATCTTTACCTGTATTTATTGTTGAGTTTCGGTGAATTGAAAGACATTGCAGAACATCGTATTGAAGAAAATAAAAAGAAGATCCGTCCGACGGAGGAAGATTTGAACCCAAACAGGAAGTTTGTGGATTCAATTGTTATTCAAACGTTGCAGGACAGTTATTCGCTGCGTGAGGCTTCCGAAGACCGTTCTGTAAACTGGATCGGTGATGAATATCACGAAATGTTCCGCAAGATCTATCTTCAGATGAGAGAAGGGGAAACCTGGTTTGCTCATATGAATAGTGAAGCAACAGGTTTTGAAGAAGATAAGAACTTCATGATCAACTTGTTTAAAGCAGAGATCGCAAATTCCCCTTTAATTTATCACTTCTTTGAAGAGAAAAGCATTCATTGGCTGGATGATATTGATTTGGCATGTCAAATGGCAATCAAATCGATCAAAGCAATGGAAGAAGGTGAGAAGTTTATTGCGATGCCTTTATACAAAGACAAAGAAGATGAGCAGGAATTCATCCGTACTTTACTTCGTAAGACCATTTCGATGGATTCTGAAAATTTGAAGTTGATTGATGAATTAACGGATAACTGGGAGTTGGAGCGAATTGCAAAAATGGATATTCTCCTGTTGAAAATGGCAATTACGGAATTGCAGGTATTCAAGAGTATTCCGAAAAAGGTCACTTTGAACGAGTATATTGAGATCTCAAAATTCTACTCAACTCCAAAAAGTCATGGATTTATCAA
>CBFGPJ010000262.1:0-5203 GCA_965650615.1 uncultured Fluviicola sp.
ATTCCGCCATTGCTCCAAAGATACGTATACGAAGGTGTTCCGCAGGTTGGAGCAACACTTGCAGTTCCGTCGGGACAGTTAGAACAACTGCTGATTGTAGAAGAAGGGTTAACAATTAACGAATCAGGATCTGCCAAAGAATCTGAAATAGTTGCAATACACCCATTGGCATCTGTAACAGTTGCTGTATAAGTTCCTGCAGGTGCAGTTAAAAGTGTTGAATCCCCGGCAATATTCCAGCTTACAGTATATGGGGCCTGACCATTTTGAATATCAATTTCGATTTCTCCCGAATCCCCGATACAAAGCGGGTCGGTTACCGATAATATGCTTAGGTCCGGAACAAATGTTGTTGTGATTTCGACGGAATCCGTAAAATAACAATCTCCGTTTGAAATGGTGTAGACATGATATCCCGCAGCTAAACCGGTAATCGTAGGATTGGATGAAGAATCTTCCCAAGCTACGGTATATCCGGGCTCCAAAGTCAGAGCTGCACTACCATTTACCAATTCACAAGTGGAATTTGTAGAATTGGAAAGTACACCGCCGATCTCTCCGAAACAAACATCAAATTGAGGACGGATTACAAATGATTTTCCAAAGCTTGGTCCAAAAGTTTCAACCGGAACAAAATTAGGCCCGTTTGCAGGCCATTGAACAAATACGGTGTTGTTTTGGAAAATTGCAGAAGTTTGGGCGAGCGCAAGGGTAGAATCAAATTCCACCTGAATGAATCCATACTGTCCCGGAGACAATGTTAATGCTCCGCCATATATTGGAAGTGTATAGGTTCTGGCACTATCATCGATATAAAGAAGTGTATCCGTAGAAGTTAAAAGTGTTGTCGGAACTCCACTTCCGTTTGTGCTGAAAATGGCCGTTGCCAATCGCTTTCCGGTGTAACCTCTGGTAAAGTGAACTTTTACTGCGGTTAAAGAAGTCGTATTTTCAATGTTGAAAACCTGGCCTAAATACCCGCCTGTCCCGGTTCCGATTCCAAGTTGTCCTACAATGGTCCCATTATCTCTTGCCATTTCAGCGTCAGTCACTGTAATGGCAGAATGCTGGATTGTGTCGTTTGCAGTATTTTCATCCGTTTCTGTTGCAGCCGGGAAATACTTAAAAGTATATACTCCTTCTGAAGTTGGAGTATAGGTTGCTGTCAGTAATGCAGTTGTGGCTCCCGAAGCCAGTGAAGGGACACTGTTACTCGTTACTGTTGTTTCCAAAATTCCATCTTTAAATACCTGACAATTAAAAGAAACATTGGTACATGCTTGTATTCCGTAGTTTCTAACCGCGGCTTCCAGTTTGAAATTTTGAGCAGTAGTTAATTGGTTCGCAGGAGCAACGGTATAGGGATTTTGTGTAGGTGTAATTGCCGAAAGATCATAATTGTTAATCACCCGTAATTCAATGTCATCAATTACCAGGATGAATTTGTCATTGGAAGTGTTTCTGAAACCGATGTAAACATTTTGACCGGAATAGGCATTTAATGGGATCGAATGTGATGTCCAGGATGTACTTTCTGCAGCTGTTGAGAAAATAACTGTAGAAGCACTCACCTGGTTTCCAAGTACCCCTGTTCCACCACTTGGAACGTTCGGGGCTACCATGATACGAACCTCATATCCATCCGGATATGCCGGATCATATGCTTTTGCATTCCAAAAAAGAGTAGTGTTTGGTTGAATGGTTTGTACTGGAGTCCACATAAAATCATCCGCAGCCCCAACCGGAGAATAGTAGGATGTACTGAATGCGACCGAATCGCCCACATTTGATCCAAAATCTTCTCTTCGTTCCCAGGCTTCATTCACGTAGGCTACTTGAGCATCCGGAGTTCTGTTATCTACATTTCGGAGTAAAAAACCGGGAGCGAAGGTATAAGTTCCGGCTCCACCGGCAGTCGGTCCGGGGATTCCATCGAAATCCTCCAGGTAATAGGTTTGTGAAAAACTGACAAAGCTCCATAATGAGACAATGAATAGGATGTATTTTTTCATAATAATTAAGTAATAGAGTCGCAAAGATATTCATTCCTGTCGATTGAAAAAATCAATTGTTTGGTTGGCGGATATTCTTTTCAAAAAGAAAAGCCATCGATCAGTTGACCGATGGCTTTCCAATACTATTTGAATCCCACAGAACCCGGAAGAATTATAAAGTATAGGCGTTCTTGTCAATCAAATACTGAGCAATTGCTTGTCGCTCGTTTTTTGGATTGATCGGTTCCAGTTTCGTGAAACGTCTTACTCCTGTTACCATCATGCGGGCTTCATCTCCTTCGGTAAAACTGTAGATAGCATCTTTAGCTGCCTTATCAATCAATTCAGCCACGTCGTAGAAGTACGTTTTGACAATGGAGATCGGAATTGCAGCTGCTGCCTCACCTTGTTTCTCGATTAATTTCTCAACGCGCAACAGTGCAGATTCAGCCTGGTAGATCCAAATTGCAATGTCAGCTATGTTCATCAAAACCTCCTGTTCCTTTGACATGGTTTGCATCAGTTTCTGAACTGCTGATCCTGCAACCATCAGAATGGTCTTCTTGAATCCGGAAAGAACCTGGCGCTGAGCTGCCAATGGATGTGAACCCAGTTCTGTCATTTCCGGGATACTCATTAATTCCGAAGCCACTTTCATTGCAGGCCCCATTAGATCCAATTCACCTTTCATTGCACGGCGTAACACCATGTCAACAATCAGGAGACGGTTGATTTCATTTGTTCCTTCAAAAATCCGGTTAATCCGGGAATCACGGTATGCTTTTTCGACAGAAGATTCTGCAGAATATCCCATTCCGCCAAAAATCTGAACTCCTTCATCTGCAACATAGTCGAGACACTCGGATCCTGCAACTTTCAGAATGGCACATTCCGGAGCAAATTGTTCAATTCCTTTTAAAGTAGCAGGTCCTTTTTCCATACCACCTACAATGTAAGCTTGGATTGCATCGTCAATGTTCTGGCCCGCGCGATAAATGGCCGATTCAGCGACATAAGTTCTGATAGCCTGTTCGGCGATTTTGAAGCGGATTGCCCCGTATTTGGAAATATTTCTTCCGAACTGCTCGCGCTCATTTGCGTAACGAATGGAATCCGTAATGGTTTGTTTTGCTCCTCCCAATACTCCGGCTGCCAATTTAATACGACCGATGTTCAGAATGTTCAAAGCGATCTTAAAGCCATTTTCACGTTCTGAAAGCAAGTTTTCAACCGGTACTTTTACATTATTAAAAAATACCTGGCGGGTAGATGAACCCTTGATCCCCATTTTCTTCTCTTCCGGATTCAAACTGATTCCCTCCGAATCGGCTTCTACTAAGAATGCTGATAGGTTTTTGTCATCATCAATCTTTGCGAAGACCGTGAACATATTTGCAAATCCGCCATTGGTGATCCACATTTTTTGTCCGTTCATGATGTAATACTTTCCATCCGGTGAAAGAACAGCTTTTGTTTTACCCGAATTTGCGTCCGATCCTGCGCTTGGTTCCGTTAAACAATAAGCAGCTTTCCATTCACCGCTTGCCAGTTTAGGAATGTATTTCGCTTTTTGTTCGGCATTTCCATAATACAGTAGAGGCAAAGTACCGATTCCGGTATGTGCACCATAAGCCACGGAGAAAGAGTGTCCTTTTCCAAGGTGTTCCGTCGCCAGAAGGGATGTTTTAAAATCAACACCCATTCCTCCCAGGTCTTCCGGAACGGATAGGCCAAGCATTCCCAATTCGCCGGCTTTTTGAAGCAGGGAAGGCATTAACCCTTCTTCCATTTTATCAATGCGTTCCAAAAGCGGGACAATTTCCTGTTCAATAAAATCATCACAAGTCTGAGCAATCATGCGTTGCTCTTCCGACCATTCTTCCGGAGTAAATATTTCTTGGTGAGTAACATCGCGGATGATGAATTCTCCGCCTTTGATAGCTTGTGACATAATTCTATATTGTTTTTAAGTTTCGTTTCTTGCGTCCAAGATATGTAATAAATTATTATTATGCAAGCATAGCATTATTTTTATTTAAGGAAAGTTCCAAGTCAAAAGGACACTGAGCGTAGTCGAAGCGAACTTTTGACTAATCATTGATATGTCTGTTAATTTACGAGAATTTCCTCATAAAACAGCAGTTTGCTCATTCTAATGCTACATACGATAAATTTACTAAAAACTTAGTCCTATTCGTTACCCAGGTATGAAAAATTCGACTACATTTGACCATTGTAAACTGCTATGGCACAACAAGATATTCTTTCTACTTTGCGTAAGCTGATTTCAGGAATGGATGAAAGTCTGGTTATTTTTGATCAAAATGGCAGAATTCTCCATGCATCTTTTGATTTGGAAAAATTACTGGAGCAAGAGTCATTGGTAGGAACCACCATTTTTGAGCACCTGACTTATGAGCACGAGCGTATCGAACATTTCCTGAGAGATTTGGATACTTCCCGTTACATGGATTTGCAAGTTGTTCTAAGGCGATCCAAAGGAGTTTTCAATGCCAGGATGCGAATGGCTGCATGGAAAGTTGATGAAAAGGAATATTTGGTACTTGGAAGCTTGGTTGATGCAACTCACATTGAACGAAAAAGAAGGGATTTACTTCGCAAGACCCTGACCATCGAATTACTCTCCAAATCAAAGAAAATTCGAAATGGTAAATTGTACGACGCAATTTATGAAATTCTTGAAATGTCTTCCAAAGCAGTTGGAGTGACGCGGGTAAATGCCTGGCTTTTTGATGAAGCTCATGAACACATTGAGTGTGTGGGAAATTACGATACACGTGTTGGTAAAATGATTCCGCAGGAATCACTTCCCGTTATAGAAATGCCTACTTATTTCATGCTTTTCGAAACGGAAAAGATTATTTTGGCCACCAATGCTCAAACTTCACCTTATACTTCGGAATTGAATGATGCTTATCTGGTACCCAATGGAATTGTTTCGATTATGGATATTCCATTGCGGTCAGAAGGAGGAATCATCGGGGTAATTTGCTTCGAACAAGTAAAACAAACACGAAGCTGGTCTCTGAACGACCAGAAATTTGGTTTGATAGCAGCACAAATGGTCTCACTGGCGGTAGAAACTCACAAACGAAAATTAGCTCAGCAAGAACTGGAAGCAGCTTTACGGCAACAGAAACGTTTGCTGACCGAAACGAACCACCGGATTGTAAACAATCTGAAGATCA
>CBFGPJ010000263.1:0-5186 GCA_965650615.1 uncultured Fluviicola sp.
ACAGTTTATGATTGCTGCGATTATTTTTAGTGTATTGCTGATTGGTGGATTCGGATGGTTCGGTGTGAACATCCTGAAAATTCGCTCAAATATGTTACTGGGGAGAGACGTCAACCGAAAAGATAAACGGGGTGAACGCTGGAAAGTAATGGCCCTGGTTGCACTAGGCCAGAAGAAGATGTTCAAAAAACCGATTCCTGCGTTATTGCACCTGGGAATTTATGTGGCATTTGTGATCACTCAGGTAGAATTGATCGAGATCATTTATGACGGGATCACCGGTTCTCATCGTGCTTTTATGGCTTCATTGGGTGGATTTTACACCTTAGTAATCTCGATCATTGAAGTGCTTTCAGTTGCTGCATTGATTGCAACGATTGCTTTTCTTTCACGAAGAAATATTTTAAAGCTTGCCCGTTTTCAGAAGCCTGAAATGAAGGGATTCCCGACATTTGATGCGAACCTGATCCTGTGCATGGAGTTGATTTTGGTTTGCTGTATCTTTACCATGAATGGGGCAGATGAGGCTTTGTATCTTCGCGGTGCATCACATGCCTCTCATGAAGCAGGTTCTTTCGGTTTTGCAATTTCTTCCTGGGTCGGGCCACACATTTTTGGAGGATTCAGTACAGAAACATTGCATATTTTGGAACGAATAGGCTGGTGGGGACACTGGATTATGGTCCTTGCATTCCTGAATTACCTGCCATACTCAAAACACTTCCATATTTTATTGGCATTCCCGAATACCTGGTATTCCAACCTGGAGAAAAAAGGGAAGTTTACCAACATGGAAGCTGTTACCAACGAGGTGAAATTAATGCTCGATCCTACTGCTGATCCTTTTGCAGCTCCTGCTCCTGAAGGTGCTCCGCAACGTTTTGGGGCAAAAGATATTACCGATTTGACCTGGAAGAACCTGATGGACGCTTACACCTGTACAGAGTGTGGTCGTTGTACGGCAGCTTGTCCGGCAAACATTACCGGGAAGAAGCTGTCTCCGCGCAAGATCATGATGGATACACGTGATCGTATGGTGGAATTGGCTGATGGGAAGCGCAAGAACGGAAAGGATTACGAAGATGGAAAATCACTTTTGGGAGATTACATCACGGAAGAAGAAATTTGGGCATGTACTTCCTGCAACGCATGCGTTGAAGCATGTCCGGTAAATATTGACCCGCTGGGAATTATTGTGGACCTGAGAAGGTATTTGGTAATGGAAGAATCCAAAATGCCAACTGAGTTGACAGGAATGTTGACAAATATAGAAAACAACGGAGCTCCATGGCAGTTCTCTCCTGCAGACAGAGGAAACTGGATTCACGAAGCATAAGGTCACAATCCGATAAAAAAGGATGAAAAAAGAAGAAGGATTAATTGAAAAAATTGAGAACGGGGCGCATGTTTCTCCTGTTTTACCGGAACATATCAAAAATTATCTGATTGATATTGATGGAACAATTTGCGATGATATTCCGAATGAGGAGCCGGAGCGAATGGAATTTGCAGCGGTTTATCCGGATGCATTGGAAACGGTAAATCAATGGTTCGACGAAGGCCATATCATTACATTTTTTACTTCCAGGCTGGAAGAACACCGTGAGGTGACTGAAAAATGGCTGGAAAAGCACGGATTTAATTATCACGGAATGATGATGGGAAAACCAAGGGGAGGAAACTACCACTGGATTGATAATCACATCGTTCGGGCAACGCGATTTGAAGGGAAATTTACTAATTTGGTTGAGGTTCAGGCGAACATTCAAGTTTTTGAAAAATAAATTATGAGCACGTTACACGTACCAACAATGGCCGAAATGATGGCGCAGGGACAAACCCCGGATATTTTGTTTTGGGTGGGTTGTTCAGGTAGTTTTGATGACAGAGCTAAGAAAATCACGAAAGCGGTGGTTCGCATTTTGAACGAATGCAAAGTAAATTTTGCAGTTTTGGGTGCAGAAGAATCATGTACCGGAGATCCGGCAAAACGTGCAGGAAACGAATTTACATTCCAAATGCAGGCCATGATGAATATCCAGGTGTTGGATGGATATGAAATCAAAAAGATTGTGACTGCTTGCCCGCATTGCTTCAATACCTTAAAGAATGAATACCCTGAACTGGGTGGAAAATATGAAGTTATTCATCACACGCAATTGATCCAGGAATTGATCAATTCAGGGAAGTTGTCTTTGAAAGGAGGCGGTGTATTCAAAGGAAAGAAAATTACTTTCCATGATCCGTGTTACCTTGGAAGAGCAAACGATGTGTATGAAGCACCGCGTGTTCTGATCGAAAAACTGGATGCGGAACTGGTGGAAATGAAGCGTTGCAAAACAAATGGTTTATGTTGTGGTGCAGGCGGGGCCCAAATGTTCAAGGAAGCTGAAAAAGGAAACAAGGAAGTAAACGTTGAACGTACAGAAGACGCTCTGGAAACACAAGCTTCTATTATTGCAACCGGTTGTCCTTTCTGTAATACCATGATGACGGATGGAGTGAAGAACTTCAACAAGGAAAATGAGATCCAGGTATTGGACGTGGCAGAGTTGATTGCAAACGCAGCTGAATTATGATTCCCTTTGACCAATTAGAAGATAAAACAAAGGTTTGGTCCTATCAGGCAGACCGCTTGCTGACAGATACCGAAGTGCAGTGGATTAATGAACAACTGGATCCTTTCCTGGAAGAATGGGCCGCACATGGCACAAAGCTCAAGGCTTACGGAGAAGTGGTAAATCATGCTCATTTAATTTTGGCTGTCGACGAAAGTGACCACAATGCATCGGGATGTTCCATTGATACCTCTGTTCGTTTCATCAAACAGTTGGAAAAAGAATTACATCTGTCATTTTTCAATCGTTTAAAAATGCTGACCTTATCAAACGGTCAGTTTGCATATGTGAATTATGCTGATTTGTCCGGTTTACCGGATGAAACAATTGTTTTTAATAATACTGTAAGTACAATCGGTGAATTCAAAAACAACTGGAAGCTTCCAATAAAAAATTTCATTTCGAATCAATAAAGTTTAAAATCAAACAGACTGATTTTAATCATTTTTCACCCCTGGTTTTTGTTCAAACTTTGTCAAAAAAAGGGGAATGGATTGGAAACGAAAATCAGAAGCTGAGATCAAACAATTGGTTTTTGGTGCTTTAAGAAGCAATGTTAATTACCGCAATGGCTTTATTATAGGAATTCCGGGTACTCATCTGGATTCGAAAGTGTTTTCTGAAGAAATGAGTTTCGTTCGGGAAGCACCTTATCTTTCTACATTGGTTCAAAATCCAAACCATATCGGTTGTCATACATTGGGCGATTCGGAATCGTATTTTGAAGGAACACAGGGCCTTGAGCGCGAAGTTATCCGTATTTGTTCCGAAAATATTTTATGTGCCGACCCGGAAACTGTAGATGGTTACGTCGCAACCGGAGGAACGGAGGCTAATCTGCAAGCTATATGGATCTATCGAAATTATTTCATGGAAGTTTTTCAGGCTACTTTATCTGAGATCGCAATTGTTTGCAGTGAAGACAGTCATTACAGCATGCAGAAAGCTGGGAATATATTCCAGGTTCAGTGTGTTTTGTTATCGGTAGAAAAAGAATCCCGTAAGATCGATTTACCTGCCGCCGAAAGAAAATTAGCCGGATTAAAAGAAAATGGGATAAAATACATCATCGTTGTAAATAATATGATGACCACCATGTTCGGTTCGATTGATGATGTGGATGTATACGTTGATTTAATGAATATGTATGGATTTCAATTCCAGATCCATGTAGATGCTGCTTATGGTGGTTTTTATGCTCCTCTTATTGATGAAACGAACCGGATTAATTTCAGGCACCCAAAGATTAATTCATTCACAATGGATGCCCATAAAATGCTTCAGGCACCTTATGGAACGGGGATTTTTCTCATCCGAAAAGACTGGATGAAATATGCTCAAACAGATTCTGCATCATATGTTATTGGAGCGGATTGCACAATTTCCGGAAGTCGTTCGGGGGCCAATGCAATAGCGATTTGGATGATCTTTGCTGCGTACGGAAGACATGAATGGTTTGAAAAATGTACCACTCTGGAGAGACGAACATCCTGGCTGGCAAAAGAATTGAGTAAGCGTGGCATTCAATTTTACCGTTCTCCCTTGTCGAATATTATTACACTGCATGCAAATCAAATTCCTGCTGATTTAATACTTCAATTCGGATTGGTGCCTGACGATCACAGGAATCCTTCCTGGCTGAAAATTGTTGTAATGGACCACGTTACCATAGAAAAACTGGAAACTTTCCTGGAAGAACTGGATGTGAGTTTGCCACTGAATAAACACTTTTGAGTATTCTGGCTCTGGGTTTTTTAATAGAATTGATAAATAAGATTTTAAATTGCGAATTGCGTCCGTCAGCTGACGGAGCGAATTGCGAATATTGAAACTTTAGCGAACAAGGCGACTGAGCGTTGAAAATCCTGACCGAAGCGTCTGGATAGTCGAAGTCAACTCTTTGAACATTTTTTATTAGGAATTAGGTCCCGATAGCTATCGGGATTTCGCCATGTGTTCTCGATATATTTTGCTTCAGTCAATTCGAGTTCCGGATGGAATCCGGAGTATCGAGAATAGGAGCAAAATTACTCGAACTGACAAGGCGAAAGTATCAAGAACGATTGGTGGAATTACTCTACAAACTTTTCTTTTCAGTTTCTTCCTTCGCTTTTTTCTCAGCAGCTTCGCGTGCTTCTTTTTTCTTGCTCACGTTTAAACGAATCCCGCCAACAATTTTAAGGTTGTAATAGGTTTGCTTGTAGCTGAAATCATTGAATGCAATGGATTTATTATCGAAATCACTCACGAACATGATGAAGTATTTGGGTTTATTGATCCCGCCAATAATTTTGAAATCCACGCGTGGTGCAAGTCCCAGGAAACTCCGGGTTGTACCGCTGAAGGTATAAATCTTAGACTGCAGTACCAATCCCAAACCTCCCATAATCCCGAATTGAAAGATCCGCCACCTGCGCACATAGGCATAACCGGGAACAACTCCCACGTCAAAAGCAGCAATTACGTTTGCAGAAGTTTTACTTTCGGAAGTGTCTTGTAATTCGACCGGTAGAATAGACTGTGCCGAAGAAATACCGTAATAATTTGTAGTGTATTTTAAATAGAATG
>CBFGPJ010000264.1:0-5178 GCA_965650615.1 uncultured Fluviicola sp.
ACCTGTCAATTGCCGGTTGTAAACCATTTAGTTAACTTGCTTACTAAAAATAGTTTGTGCATCTGCCTCAGTTACTAACCTCTTAGCCATCCCAATAAGATATCAGAACATTTACAAAAGAGTTTGATCGAGTCACCTGTCAATTGCCGGTTGTAAACCATTTAGTTATCCCGATAGCTATCTGGATGTTAATAAATACTCCGGGACAACAAAAAAGGGCGGAAAATTTTCCGCCCTTACTGTTTTCATATAATTTAATTATTCTCTGCTTCAGCTTCCGCTTCAATCTCATCAAACTTCATTCTGATTTCCTGGCGTAACTGACGATTGTACGTTTCCATCAGGTATTTGAAGTAATTCGGAGTACTTTTTGCAATACACTTCGTATACGTTTTCAATCGGTGCTCAATATGATCCTGAAGTGCATCCACAATTTGAATGGCATCATCCAGATCTCTTGTTTTTCTTACAATTCCTTCACAGTGATTTGTCAAAGAAAGGTCTACGGCCAGCTTTCCCTTCTCCCCTTTGTCCAGACAATCGTAATATACATCACGAATACTGAATTCTTCAAGGAAATTAGTGTCAACCAATTGTTCCATGTGACGTGGAAACTCAAATTCAACTTCAAATTCCAGGTCATCATCCTCGCTTAAACGGGACTCCAGGAACCGATCCGGAAAACGGAAAGCATCCTGCCAGTTGATGTAATCCTGCCACAATCCGAAACGACGAACATTGTTCCCCAAATCAATTAACTTAAAGTTGGATTTATTTGGTAAACGACGTGATCCACGACCAATCATCTGATGATATAAGGTCAATGAACGTGTTGCACGATTCAAAATAATCGTTTCAACCGTTGGCTCATCGAAACCGGTAGTCAAAATTCCTACCGATGTCAAAATAGCATCTTTTGTTGTTTTGAACCAGGATAACACATCTTTTCGGTCTTTATCTGAAAAGGTAGAATCCAGGTGACGGATCTTATACCCTCTTTTCTTGAATGTCTCTTCTACCCGCAGGGAAGTTTCAATACCGGAATTGAAAATAAGTGTTTTGTCACCTACAGCCACTTCCTCGTATGCAAACAACAATTTCTCCTGCATGAAGTAATTTCCATAAACCGTTTCGGAAGAGCTTACTGTAAAATCACCATTGGTACCGATTTTTAACCCATGCAGGTTCACGTCATATGTGAACGTTTCCGCATCAGACAAATAACCGCCTTGAATTAATGAAGCAATGCTTTCACCAACCAGTAATTTGTTGTAATGATCGTTTAATGGGAGTGCTTTATTGGAGCTCAGCGGTGTAGCAGTTACTCCAAGGATATTTGCCCCGGAATAATATTGGAAAATCTTTCTGAAACTGTTGTAATGCGCTTCATCCACGATTACCAAACCAACTCCATCCACGAAATTTTCATTTTCCTGTAAACGGTTGTTCAATGTTTCAACCATCGCTATATAACACGGATGGTGTTCTTCATCGATCAGGTTCTTCACATCACTGGAAATAACCTTATTGGAAATTCCGATCGCATTTAATTGCTTGGAAGTTTGTACGGATAATTCAATGCGGTGAGTCAGGATCAATACTTTTTTCTGATAACGCTCAATATAACTCTTCGCTACTTCAGAAAAGATCACGGTTTTACCGCCTCCTGTCGGAAGTTGGAATAGCAGATTATAATCAGAACCATTTTTATCCAGTTCATCTATGATTGCATTTACAGTCTTGTCCTGAAACGGATATAATTTCTTTGCTTGAAACAGCTCTTCGTCGATCATTTGTTAAAAAAAGGGCTTACAAAAGTACGGTTCTTTTAAGGATTTACAAACAGGCTGACTCAAATATTCTCATAATTTTATTTAAACGGCTCATTTTTCGTCCTTCAGGTAATCCGGATATCCGAACAACCAACATTCCAAGGTCTGAATATCCCCCGGATCTGAATATATTCATAACTCATTTTTCCTTTAATTATTATCTCACACAATAAAATCACCTATTAAGACATTTTAATAAATGAGCCCCATTAGTGGCATATTAATTGAGTAAGTTTAATAAAACGAAAGTCATGAAAACAAAAACGATAAAAGAGAAAAAACAAAGCAGCTCAAAAAGTTTTGACAAGGCTTTGATCCATTTAGGGATCCATTACCCGGTCCAGCCGATTGTGATTAAAAAAGCTTAAAAATCAAAACCTCCGCCTCCACTGTTCTCATTGGAGCGTTTGTCCTCTTTGAAGTCAGTTTTCCCAAATTTATATCGAATACTGACAATAATCCTTCTGGTTTCCCATTTAAACTGTGAAGACTGGAAAACTGTTGGCTGATCCACCTCAAAGTTAAACCCTTGCGTATTGAAAATATCCGTCACTCTCAAACCTATTCCCCATTTGCCGTCCCATAACGATTTATCCGCAGAAAAATCTATCGAACCTCTTGGATTCATTCTTCCCTGAGCAGTAATAGATGGAGCATTGTATCGTCCATTAACCTGAATTGTCAGTGTTTTCTTCATCAAATCCACTGTTGAGCTAAACTTCATTCCGAATACAAACCCTTCGCGGTTCCAGTCCGTACTTGGATCATCGTCTTTATATGTGATGTAATTCCCATTGAATGAAAGCATATTTCTCCAAATCTGAACGGGTCTAAGCTGCATCACAATTTCTCCCCCGGAACTCACCGAATTGTCAATATTGGCAAACGTTCCGTTTGAAGTACCGTTTTCGTAATAGATTTTCACCCGTTGGATCACATGACTCGTATAACGCTGATATAAAGCAAATGCCAATGTAAACTTCTTTGAATTGTAATCCAGTCCCAAATCGATCGAATGGATGTATTCCGGTCTCAAAGCCGGATTTCCGCTGCGTAAATTATAAGGATCAGCATAAGAAGTGAATGGGTTTAAATTTCCGGAATTCGGACGATTAATTCGTCTGCTGTATCCGAGTGATAATTCAGTTCCTTTCTTCACTTCATAGCGAATGGTTGCCGAAGGAAAAAAGTTAAAATATTCGTTTTTAAAGTTCTGGTTCTTGGAAATCAAATTCGGGTTTTGAATACTGTATTCGAAACGAATTCCTGCCTGGTAACGGAATTTATTCAACTGACCGCCGATAATTCCATAAGCAGAGTAAATACTTTCCAAATACTTATAGTTATAATTGGAAATCGTATCCGAAACGTAATTTCCGGAAATATCTTTCGATTCCGATGAAGAACGCAGGCTCATGTTTCGCTGGATCATTTTCAACCCGCTTTCGGTCCGGATCTTATGCTTCAATAAGCGAATAAAATCCAAAGAAAGTGTGGTAAAATCATTTGCTTCGCGACTGAACAAATGTTGGTCTGTGGCAGGAACATTGGCAGGATAAGCAGTTGACTGCAGGTAAAATCCTTCATCCGTACCTTGCGAAAGCGATTGATATGCATTCGCATCCAACGAACCTTTATCATCTTTAAAATCCCATTTATAACCAAGGGAAAAATCGATATTTTGTGTTGTATTCGGATCTTTTGAATTCCGTGTCCAAATGGCCGAGGTATCACCAAAATTGTTGTAACGTGTATTGACCTGATTCCCGGTTCGTTGACGATCTCCGGCATTTCCTGCAATACTCCAGGAAAGCGTATTCCGGTCTTTCACATACACATCCATTCCAATCTTCGCGGTATGTGTAATATTCAAATCACCTCCATATCGCTGCTGATTCAAACTGACTATCGTATCACCTGAATATTGGTTCAGATCGGAAAAATTATTCCGGTATCCGTCACGATACGAATACGAGTAATTTCCATACAGGTTGAATCGTGTATTTCGTAAATTGAGCCCCAAAGTTCCGGTATACAAACCTCCGGTTCCAACCGTAGCAGCTACGTTTCCATTGATACCGCGCTTTGCATTTTTCTTCAATACAATATTGATAATACCGGATGTTCCGTCAGGATCGTATTTTGCCGACGGATTGGTCACTATCTCAATGCGTTCGATACTGCTTGCAGGAATTCCATCCAGAACACTTTTTCCGTTTCCTCCCGACATGTTACTTGGCTTTCCATCGATCAGTACCGTCACATTCCCATCTCCACGTAAGGAAATTGCTCCATCCTGGTCCACTTCAACTGAGGGAACATTGTTCAAAACATCCGTTACACTTCCGCCGGTTGCAGCAATATCGTCTCCAACATTGTAGACTTTCTTATCCAAACCCAGTTGCAAGGGTGTTTTGTCCTGTTGGACAATTACTTCATCCAATTCCCTGGTGGAATTTACCAGGGCGATAGTGCCCAATTTACGCAGGTTCTTATTTGCTGACAGGGAAATATTCGAAATGGTTTTATTCTTGTAATCAGGATTGGAAATGACGATGTAATATGTTCCGTACTTGATGTCTTCCAACACGAAAGATCCGTGCTCATCTGTATAAATCCCATTGACAACCAATGAATCTTTTACGCTGAAAATGCGGACCATGGTATATTCCAAAGGAGTCTTGGACACGGAATCCAAAACTTTTCCATCAATAGAGCCAGTACCCTCCGAAATTTGAGAAATTGCAAAAAAAGGGCCTAAGAAAAAGAATGTTAAAAGCGTAAAGCGCATAAAAAAGGGAAGAAATAAAGGGTAAAGATATAGGAAAAGGCAGACTTCGACTCCGCTCAGTCACCTTTATTCAATTAATAAGTCGGAACTCGTAATTCGGAATTACCCTCGAAGTTTGTCTAGTAAGTTACTCAGAATCTCCGCTTCTTCTTCCGTTAGATTTCCGGTGAAGTCCAATTCAGACTGCTTATCATCATCGATTTGTTTCAAAATCGCCAAACCGGCTTCTGTGATTGAAACATACACTACTCTGCGGTCAGATTCACAGCGAACGCGCTCCATTAGACCTTTGTCGATCAATTTATCCATTAATCGTGTGGTATTCGGAGATTTTTCCACCATTCTTTCTTTCACGGAATTGACGCTGATCGCATCATTTGCGCCGCGAAGAATTCTTAAAATGTTAAATTGAGGCATGGACAAATCAAATTTTGCCATGTAGGAATTTTGAATATTCCCTAAGTAATTTGAGGTATAGCGAAGATTTACCACAGCTTTGTGCTTAGAATTTCTAAATTTCGATTGGATGACTTTACCTATTTCCATGTGACAAAA
>CBFGPJ010000265.1:0-5176 GCA_965650615.1 uncultured Fluviicola sp.
TAGCGGTAAACAGCCATTGCTTTCAACACGTGATTCTCATTGGCGAAAAAACGATACGTAGGGGTGATCCAAAGTGCATTTTTCGGAGCATACGAAAATTCGAAATTATTCGTTGGGACGTTGAGCAAACTGGCAAGTGCGAAGTCCAATGAAAAACCTTGCCGGTTGAGCAGGTATTTTTTAAAATGAGCATATACCTGGTCAGCCAGGATGTGCTTACGAAACAGACCTGCAACAGCATTACTGAAATCGTCGTGATTGCTTGCTGTCAATTTGGGAAGTTCCAGTGTGTCCGAGCAAAAGGTTTTTATGAATTGGTTCACTTCCGCAGATGAACCAAAAAATGCGAGATCCTCGATGGCCTTTTTCAAAGGTTGCCCGATGGCTTGCATAAAAGTAGTAATGGATTTGACAGCCGTATCATTGAGTGCCCGCATCCGGATAATAGCGAATTTCCCTTCAAGCACGTCGGCAGATCTCAATTGCTTCCGGTAATTTTCAATGGTATCCCGGTCATTTTTACCTCCGAAGTAAATGGAAGTCCTGGCCCCGAAACCAAGTGCATTGGATTTGCTACTGTCGCCAAGCAAAAAGCTTTGTGAAGACGAAACGGAGAAGGAGGCATTTCGCAAAAAGGATTGCCAGGCAGTAGGATACAAGTATTCGCTGAGGCTGATGTGCGGATTTTTCGACCAGTACGGAGTGAACTCAATAGCCAGGTCTTTTGGGATCACAATGCTTCCTGCATCCGTAAAATTATTGTACAATGCGGTTTCCAGCGCATTGAACGTCTTGGGGGTCAAAACAGTGGTCGGCTGCATCCCGGTAATGGCAGATGCGGGTGATGTGGGAGCCGTTAATCGCTGCAGCTTTTCCTGGGAATCATCCTGCGCAAATGTGAAGCTTGCAAATCCGGAAATAAGTAAAAAGACGAGCGTTCTCATGGTGCCAGGAATTTGATTTGGATCGTTACCTGAGGCCGGTCTTGAACAGCAGTCGGGTTTTTGTGGCTTACAACCACCGTTCCGTTCACTTTGAAATTGACTTCTATTTGTTCCACTTCACCAGCCGGACAAGTTATGGTTGAGGCGATATAGGTTGTTCCACGTAAGGAACTTCCGTTACCCAAACCTTGAGAACCATTGTCAATCAATGGAGGAAAATCGGAAGTGGGAGTGGAAATAATAGTTGTTGCTGTAGTGGCAGAAGAAATGATCTCCACTTGAAAATTAGCAGCAGCGTCGTCTGCCAATGTGAAATTACATTCGTAGGGATAAACGATAGTTTCCTGATCAGTCATAAGAATAGCGGTTAATGCGTACTAAAAGTAACACTATTTTTAAATAATTGATTTGATTTTTAAAATCAATTACAACCGGGGACTTTTACCAAAGGGAAAACATATTTAATGGCGGTACTTCCTCTGAAGTAATTTGATCTTAAGTTTGATATTGTCGTAGATGATACCAAGAACCAACGAAACAGAACCAATCAGCAAAACGTACAGTCCAATTTTCAAATAAAAGATTCCACCAACTATTCCGCCAATGAAAAAGAAACTAATGATCGTTAGTCTCAGTTTTATAGAGGCAAGGAGTTTTTTTCTTGTTTCAGCTTCCTTGTAGAAAAACAATTGAGAAAGTTCTATCCCCAGATCGGTAAAGAGTCCCGTTAGGTGTGTGGTTCTGACCGTAGCATTGGAAATTCGTGTAACCAGAGAGTTTTGCAGACCCATTGCAAAGAGTAAACTGAAAGCAATCACATCGGGATTTCCATGCATCAAATGATTGCCCAGGAATGCAATGGATCCTAAAATCAGGCACTCGATGGATGTAGGAATAATGTAGACGTAGTTTTCGTTTTTCCTGGAAATTACTTCTACCAGGAAGCTGGAAAAAAACGATCCCAGGAAAAAGAAGAAGATATAAAAGAAATAAATAAAACCATTCCAAAAATTCAACTTAAACATTTCATCTACAAAAAAGGCAAAATGACCGGTCACATTGGTAGTCAATTTTGCAACGGCAAGGAATCCCGCTACATTGACTATTCCGGCCACAAAAGAAAGCAGAGAAGCAATCTGCAAATTATGTTTTGCTGTTCTTCTTTTTCCCTGATGTATAAACATGGACTATTCTGTTATAATAATTCGAATGTACGCAACATCTTTGATTATTCTGCTTTTGATTTTTCGCAGCAGATGGTTATTAAATAACATGTGTACATTGATAAAAAAACATAGGGCAATTGAGAGTTTCTTTAAGATCGGAAGATATTCATTTGATTAAGTAATGATGAATTGAAGAAAAAGTGTATTTTTGCACTCCACAATTGAAAGATCCATTGCAAAATTGGTTTTCAAAAGAAAATAGAGAGGTGTCCGTCCCGATAACTATCGGGAGGATGGAGGAGCTACCAACGTTACGCTCCATAAAAGATACAGAGAGGTGTCCGAGTGGTTGAAGGAGCTACCCTGGAAAGGTAGTATACGGGTAACTGTATCGAGAGTTCGAATCTCTTCCTCTCTGCATGAATTATCCCGCTTAACGGCGGGATTTTTGCTTTTATAGCGATGAGAGTTGCGCTCTCGATCGGTAGAAAACGAAAATAACGCAAAGCCTTCACAGAAGGATTAAGCGGGATAATTGATTAGCCGAGTCTTTTGAGATCTGCAATCTCTTCCGGAATTGATTCACCGTTCTCCCTTTAGTCGATTCACTTCTTTTTGGAGCCGGTCAACCTGGTCCAATAAATGCTTGATGGTCTCCAATCCTTCCATATTTATCTCCAGTTCGTAATGCATATGCATGTATTTTTCCAGGTTGGAGAGCTGTTCAAAAGCAATAAATACTGTTTCATCCGAACGGCTCAACTCAATTAAACCATACTCATCCAGTTTTTGAATGAATGAAGTTTCAATGTTGTAATACACACAGCATTGCTCAATAGATATCCGATTTACCTTTTCCATATCAGTTCTTTTTGCGCTCGTTGGCAAGCTGTTCGACTAATTCTTTTTCTTTCGCGGTAAGATTGGTTGGCAGCTGGATTTGGTAGGTTACGTACAAATCGCCGAATTGTCCGTCTTTTTTATAGACCGGGAATCCTTTTCCTTTCAGCCGCACTTTGGTACCGTTCTGTGTTTCGGGGGCTACCTTCATTTTCACTTTTCCGTCGAGTGTGTCGATGAATTCTTCGCCGCCCAAAAGTGCTTTGTAGAGATCCAGCGGAACGGTTGCGTAAAGATCATTCCCTTTGCGGGTAAACGCGGTATTGTTCTTAATTTCAAAAGTGATGTACAAATCGCCGTTCGGACCACCGTTCATACCGGGAGCACCGTAGCCTGCCAGTTTGATTTCCTGCCCGTTCTCAATTCCCGCGGGTACTGTGATGCGGATGTTTTTTCCGTTCACCGTAAATGTTTGCTGATGTGTTTTGGCGGCATCCGTCAATGTTAATTCCACAGAAGCACGAAAGTCCTGACCTTTGAATTTGGTTTGTCTTCCGCCGCCACGATTCCCGAATATGGATGAAAAGAAATCCGAATAATCGCCCCCTTCTTCGTAAGTAAAATACTCACTGCCGAACGGGTTCTCTCCGCCAAAGGGATTTCCCTGGCCTTGTGCACCGGATGCTCTTTGTTGTTTACGCGCTTGCTCAAATTGCTCTGCATGTTTCCAATCTTTGCCGTACTGGTCGTATTTCTTCCGGTTTTCGGGATCGCTCAGTACTTCATTCGCCTCATTGATTTGCTGAAACAGTTTGCTTGCCTCCGGGTTGTTGGGGTTTAGGTCCGGGTGGTGCTTCCGGGCCAATTTCCGGTAAGCTTTTTTGATCTCATCAGCAGTTGCGTTTTTGTCAACCCCCAGAATTTTGTAATAATCGATATACTCCATACGATTCAACCTTGTGAACTTAAGTTACGGCTAAAATGGGTATTATCCAAGCGAAGTAAAATGATTCATATCAGTGGGGAAACTGCAAAAAATCAACAGGGATTCCATGTAGAAAGGGTTTTCAACGTATCAAATCGTCTCAATCACATGTTTTGATCGCAAGCCGTTCGGAACCAGCTGTATCTCTACCTGTGTGTGCTGGTTTGCCTGTACCTGCACGATCAGCTTGTCAGAGGTTTCACCTTTTCTTCCCACTTCCACTTCATAGGTGCCGGGCTGCAATTCGATGAAAAGTTTTTTTCCCGAATCAATCTTCCCCTGCTGTTTTCCATTGATAAAGATCGGGCTTGCAATCAACCGGTTTTGCATCTGTTTCTGGCGCATAAAATGGATACCGCTCTTGTTGAAATAATCATCGTCGATTAAATAACCGGTTTCTGTTCTTTTTCGATTGCGCAGCACTTTTAGGATGAACAGGAGTAAAAGTAAAGGCAGTAACAGCGCTAAAAATGTAAGCAGTCCGGTAATAGCAAGAGGGTATTTGTCGCCCGGATCCGGAGCAAATAAGTTGATAAAGAACAATGCCGGATAGGTTTCCATAAACAGTGATCCGAAGGAAAGAATAAGGGCAGCAAAAATGTAAATGTAGATGAGGATGCGCATGTTGGTATCAATTTGGAACTAAGATAAGAGAAATCTGGTCCCGTGGATTTTCCAAAAAGTATTTGCATCTTTGAGTTATGAGATCTACAATCATCGAAACAATTGCTCTAATTGAGCAGGAAAAGAATATCAAAGTATTATTTGCGTGCGAAACAGGTTCACGTGCGTGGGGCTTTCCTTCGCCCGACAGCGATTACGACGTGCGTATGATTTACAAGCACGAGCGCAACTGGTATTTGACCATTTCAGAGAAGAAAGACACGATTGAAACCATGCTGAACGACGGCGATCTGGACATTACGGGCTGGGATATCCGTAAATGCCTGCGCCTGTTGTGGAAGTCGAACGCGGCTTTGCTGGAACGCTTGCAATCGCCGATTGTATATTGCGAGGAACCGGGTTTCCTTGAATTGATGCGGCCGGTAGCAGAAGCGTGTTTTTCACCGATCTCAACGATTTACCATTACCTGCACTTGGGAAAGAATAGCTTCCACGATGTGAGGGATGAGGAAGAAGTAAAGCTGAAAAAACTGTTCTATGCACTGCGTTCTGCCTTTGCCTGCAAATGGATTCCAAGGCGCCGAACTCGATCTCTGACGATCCCATCCAAAGAGTGG
>CBFGPJ010000266.1:0-5173 GCA_965650615.1 uncultured Fluviicola sp.
AAGAATCTGTTAATCAAATAAATAAACAGCTTCAGTTAATTGGATGGTCGAGATTAATTGCCCTGCTGATTTCCGGTACGTGCTTTTATTTTTCCAGAACTCCAAACGGGATTCTTTTTTTGATTGGCGGAATTATTTTCCTTGCCCTGTTTGGTTTTTTGGTTAATTATCATTTTAAAGTCAAACGAAAACTCCAGGTTGCTTCTGCTTATCAATGGCTGAACGAATCTGAGGACCGTTTTCTAAAAGAATCTGCAGCTTATTACGAAGATGGAAAGGAATTCCTGGACACCAGGCATCCTTATTCCTTTGATATTGATCTCTTTGGTCCGCACTCGTTGTTTGAGCATTTAAACCGGACATCAACCGTTATCGGAAGTGAAAAACTGGCCCGTTCCCTGCTTCAAACCCAAAGTCAAAAAGAACTGCACGATTCCCAGCAGGCAATTGCGGAAGTAGCTGAAGACCTGGAGTGGCGACAAGCTTTCCAGGTGTATGCAAAACTGGGGAAAGACAGTAAGGAAATTCGCACATATATCGAACATTGGCAAGACTCCAAACAATCGCTCTCGATCGTTTCAAGTATCCTGGCATTTATTTTCCCTGCTTTGGGATTAACAAGTATGATCCTATTGTGGCAAACTGGGCAAGTTTACTGGTTTAACGTGGGTGTAATTTTGTACGTAATAAACATGTTGCTGTTCGGCGCCGTGGCAGGAAAGATCCGAAACGAGATCGGGAAAACGGAGCGGATCGGCTCTGCACTTTTGGCTTACAGCCAAATGCTTCAGTTAGTTGAAAACCGGGAATGGAAATCAACCAGGCTCAAGGAAATTCATTCAAAGGTCTATTCCAAAAACCAGGCTGCGAGTGCTCTATTAAAAGAAGCCTCCATAATTTACGGGAATATGGATAGTGTCAACAACGGAATGGCTGTTTTCCTGCTGAACGGAACTATTCAATTCCATGTTCATATTTTCAGACAACTGGCAAAATGGAAGAAAAATCACCGGGAATCCATCAGTCAATGGATCGAACAGATCGCAGAACTTGAAAGTATTCTTTCTTTCAGTAATTTCAAAGTCAACAATCCGGAATACTGCTTCCCGAACCTGGACACAGATCAAATTTCTTTTGAAGAATTAGGCCATCCCTTGATCTCTAAAACCAAACGCGTGTGTAATTCCATTTCATTTGACGGGGAACGTTTCGTTATTCTTACCGGGTCAAATATGTCGGGGAAAAGTACCTTTCTAAGAACACTCGGAATTGCTGTAATCCTTTCGAATGCAGGTTCAGTCATTCCTGCCAAAAGCGCGCGGTTCTATCCTATTCCCTTATTGGTTTCCATGCGTTTAAGCGATTCATTGGAAGAAAGCACTTCTTATTTCTTTTCCGAAGTAAAACGCTTGAAACTGGTTATTGATAATCTGAACCAGGGACCGGCATTTGTTTTACTGGACGAGATCCTGCGCGGAACAAATTCAGACGACAAGCAAAACGGTACGATCGGAATTGTAGCGCAAATGGTTCGCCTGAAAGCAATCGGAATGATTGCGACACACGATTTGGAAGTGTGCGAAACCACTAAATCACATCCGGCTTATTTAAGTAACAAATGCTTCGAAGTAGAAATAAAAGACAACGATTTATTTTTTGATTACAAACTTCGGGATGGAATTTGTCAGAATAAAAGTGCTACATTCATCATGAAAAAATACCAGGTAATTTGAAAACACCATTTATCCTCTCGCTACTGCTTCTCTCTTTTTCGGGGAATGCTCAATTAACAGATATCACTTTGGAAATCACCAAAAATCCGGGAAATTTGAACGCGTTTATTCACGAACCTTTGAAGAAGCCAACTAAAAAAATCCCATTGGTAATCGTGCTCCATGGATGTAACCAGGATGCTGCAGAAATCTCAACTGGGTCGGGTTGGAACAAATTGGCAGATTCATTGAATTTCTTTGTCCTTTACCCTGAGCAGAAAGCAGCAAACAATATGATCAAATGCTTCAATTGGTTTTTGAAAGACGACCAGGAGAAGGACAAAGGAGAAATTGCAAGCATCCATGAAATGGTAAGATACACCGTTTCCCATTATTCCATTGACACATCGAAGATCTTTATTTATGGAGTGAGTGCCGGTGCTGCAATGAGTGTAAATTACATGGCCTGTTATCCGGCCAGCATTGAATCAGGTGCCGTTTTAGCCGGAACAGCTTATAAACAGGTTGATTCACCGATGAAATCATTCTCAGAAATGAAACAACCAACGATGTTCAATGACACCATTCTGCGTCAACGTTTATACTCCCAGGATTCGCTTTACAAAGGTGAATTCCCGCAGTTGATCGTCATTCACGGAACTGATGACAAGGTTGTTCAATACGGAAACGGGGAAGTATTGGTAAAGCAATGGAAAACAGCTTTTAAAGTCACTTCTGAATCACAGAAACAGGTTGCTGCCGGAGTGAATACTCCAACCATCATGCGCACCGAATATAAAGATGCAAAAGGTCGTCCGGTCATCATTCTTTACAAAGCCAACAAATGGGGACATTACCTGATGATCGATCCGGGACCGGCAATTAACCAGGGAGGAGAACTTTCCAAGCACGCCAAAGACGGTGATTTTTTCAGCACCTATCAGATCGCAAAAGACTGGAACCTTGTCAAATAATTGAAAATGGAGAATGGATCAATTGAAAAGTTATAGCATTTAAAACTGCTCTCGATTTTGTTTAAGATAGATCTGCTATAGGAAATTTTCCTCTTTTTAATTTTTACATTTTCAATTATCAATTACTCTGTTTCGGGTTAACAAGTTATTAACCTTAAAACCAAAGCAATAACAAGTAAATCAACACGTTAAACAGGTTTAACAAAAGTATTTGTTCTTCTTCTGTTAATATTTATACTAAAAAAAGGGTGAATTTTTGACGAATCCATGTACTTTTGCAGCGAAATAAGTTAGCCGTAACGCTTTCGCAAAGTTTCAGCATAGCAAGGACAGCGAAGGCTCAAGGGCAAAACAAAAAGACATTTTATGAATGAATTTGGTAAACGAGGAAAAAACGCCGATTTAAAAGCAACTATCGGATTAGAAAATCTCGGTAACGTATTTTGGAATTTAACGCCAGCAGAACTGGTAGAAGACACTATTATCGGTGGTCAGGGTGTTTTAACAGACACAGGAGCGATCGCGATTGAAACAGGTGAATTCACTGGTAGATCTCCGAAGGATCGTTTTGTTGTTCGCGACGCTAAAACTGAGGACAGTGTATGGTGGGGTGATGTGAACATTCCTGTTTCTACAGAACAATTTGATGCGTTATACAACCGCATGAAGTCTTATTTGATCGGTAAAGATGTATATGTACGTGATTCATATGCTTGTGCTGACGACAAATTCAGAATGAACATCCGTGTGACAACTGAATTCCCTTGGTCAAATATGTTTGCGTACAACATGTTTTTGCGTCCGACAGATGCAGAGATCGAAAACTTTGATGCTGAATGGAACATTGTTTGTGCTCCGGGATTCAAAGCTGATCCGGCAATTGATGGAACACGCCAGTCGAATTTCGCAATTTTGAATTTCACTCGTAAAATGATCATCATTGGTGGTACAGGATACACAGGTGAGATCAAAAAAGGTATTTTCTCCGTGTTGAACTACGTATTGCCACATGAGAAAAACGTACTTTCCATGCACTGTTCTGCAAACGTTGGAGAAAATAATGACACTGCTATTTTCTTTGGTTTGTCCGGAACCGGAAAAACAACCTTATCATCTGATCCAAACCGTCGTTTGATCGGTGATGATGAGCATGGTTGGTCAGACAATACTGTTTTCAACTTCGAAGGAGGTTGCTACGCAAAAACGATCGATCTTTCCAAAGAGAAAGAACCGCAAATTTACGACGCAATCAAATTTGGAGCAATTTTGGAGAACATTGGTTTCCACGAAGGAACTTCAACTCCTGATTACACAGATGGTTCTATTACAGAAAACACACGTGTTTCCTACCCGATTGATTTCATTGATAATATCATGACTCCTTCTATCGGATCAGGTCCAAAAAATATTTTCTTCCTTACTGCTGACGCATTCGGTGTATTGCCTCCGATCTCTCGTTTAACGAATGAGCAGGCGATGTACCACTTCATGTCAGGATACACGGCAAAAGTTGCAGGAACAGAGGTTGGTATTACAGAACCGACAACTACATTCTCCGCTTGTTTCGGAAAAGCGTTCTTGCCACTTCACCCTGCGAAATACGCAAAATTATTGGGTGAGAAATTACAGGGAACAGACATTAAAGTTTGGTTGATCAACACAGGTTGGTCAGGTGGTTCTTACGGTGTTGGAAGCAGAATGAAATTGTCTTACACACGTGCAATGATCACTGCGGCGTTAACAGGGAAACTGGATAACACTGTTTACGAAACATTGCCTGTATTCGAGTTGTCTTTCCCAACTTCTTGTCCGGAAGTTCCAAGTGAGATTTTAAATCCGCGTGAAACCTGGGCAGATAAAGCAGCATATGATAAAACTGCCAACCATTTAGCTGATCAGTTCGTTAAGAACTTTGAACAGTATGCGGCAGAAACATCAACAGATATTCTGGCTGCAGCTCCGAAAGTGACTGTTTAAGCTAGTTTTATTATTTAGTACAAAGGCTCTTCAAAATGAAGGGCCTTTTGTTTTGAGACGCATTTCAGCATCATATTTTTTGTAACGAATTAACTAAATGGTTTACAAAATCAGTCGAAATAACTTTCATTTTCCAAAAAAATCCCAATTCCATTCCACCAACCAAACTTTCAACTAATTTTCACCCTTCAATTTTTAATCTTAAATGACAAAAACTTCCAAATCTTTAATTACCGTCAACGAAGGACGAACGCTTGTTTATATTTTTCCTGCTGTATTTTGTGGTATTGCAGCTTTGATTAGTTTCTTCTTTCTCTTTCCACTTGCCATCTTGTTGATTGGAATTGTGGTGATACTGAGTCTGACTGAAACAGGATTGGACTACAACCCCATAACACATCAATACAGAAAATACAAGTCATTGTTCGGAAATAAATGGGGAAATTGGGTACAATTGATCAATCCGGAAAAATTCGAACTCAGTTCGCTGGCGCCGGGCGCCGCGAAGCC
>CBFGPJ010000267.1:0-5164 GCA_965650615.1 uncultured Fluviicola sp.
GGCACTTTTCATTGTTCTTACACTACTTTCTCCTCTTTTGGCCTGGAACCAGGTCACTGACGATTTTTCCGACGGAGATTTCACCGTGAACCCTGCCTGGAATGGTACAAATACCACTTACATCGTAAATCCAAGTCAGGAATTGCAATTAAGTAACACCGTTGCTGCAAGTTCCTATTTATCAACTCCACACAATTTAGCATCTTTGGACAATAAGCAATGGGAATTGCTTGTAAGGCAAACCTTTGCACCCAGTTCCAGTAATTTCGGACGGGTTTATCTCACTTCCAATTCAGCTGATCTAAGCACGAATCCGGATGGATTTTACCTTCAATTTGGGGAAGCGGGTTCAACTGACGCCGTCAGGTTATTTAAAATTGTCTCGGGGGTATCTACTCAAATCTGTGCTTCACCCGACGGACAAATTGCCGCTTCATTTACTACCAGGATAAAAGTTGTAAGGGATAACACAGGACTTTGGAAATTGTATGTGGATGCAAGTGGCGGAACAAATTTCGGAAGCCCTTACACCGGAACGGATGCCGCTGCTCTTATGGGAACTCATTTTGGAGTGAGCCAGACTTATACAGCTTCAAACGCTACAAAGTTTTACTATGACGATGTATACGTTGGAGATGAAATTGTTGACACGCAAGCTCCAACACTCGTAAATACTTCTGTGATCACCAGCACACAGATCGATCTGTTGTTTAGTGAACCGGTTGGGGGAGCGAACCTGCTTCAAACAACCAATTACACACTTAATCCGGCTGTTGCCGTTTCAAACGTTTCTGTTGATGGTACTAATGCTTCCTTGCTCCACCTTATTCTTGGAACAGCGCTCACTAACGGACAGAACTATACTATTACCGTTTCAACGATTGAAGATGCATTTGGGAATGCTGCAAGCAACCTGACGGGGAATTTTACCTACCTGGTTGGTGAAACTGCTGTTAAAGGAGATGTGATTATTTCTGAGATCATGGTAGACCCCACACCGGTAATCGGTTTGCCGGAATTGGAGTTCATTGAGATTTACAATAAGAGTAATAAATACTTCGATCTTTCCAATTGGAAACTGGGCGACCAAAGCGGTGATGGGACCATTTTATCCGGGTTCATTAATCCGGGTCAGTATAAAATTCTCTGTGCCACTGCAAATACACCCGAGTTTCCGGGATCAACCGGTGTAAGCAGTTTTCCCAGCTATAATAATTCAAGTGATGATGTGGTCCTAAAAGACAATTCAGGACTGATTATCGATAAAATCTCCTATTCAGATACCTGGTACCAGGACCCGATAAAAAAGGCCGGTGGTTATACTTTGGAGTTGATCAATCCGAATGATCCGTGTTCAGATGCTTCCAATTGGATTGCTTCTGCGAGCACCAATGGAGGAACTCCGGGTGTTCAAAATTCAGTGTACGATATTACTCCGGATACCCAAACTCCGCATATCAGCAGTTTGGTTGCGATCGCTCCGAATTACCTGGAAGTACATTTCTCTGAAGGAATGGATTCTGTGAGTTTGGTAAACGCCGCTTTCAGTTCAAGTCCAAACCTAACTGTTCAGTCCATTGCCGTGTTGTCTGCTTTCAGTGATCAGGCTACGATTGCTTTCAACGAGAATCTGGTTTTAAGCCAGCATTACAATTTTTCTTATGGTCCGGTAAGTGATTGCTGGCTAAATGCAGCAACTTTAAACGGGAGTTTTGCACTGGCTGAGATCCCGCGAGCAGGAGATCTGGTTATAAACGAGATTCTTTTTGATCCCGCAACAAGTGGATCTGATTTTGTGGAGATTTACAACCGCTCTTCCAGAGTTATTAACCTGAACGGTCTATTCCTTACAAACCTGGATGGAGATACCGTTCAATTAACACAGAATTACTTCCTGGACCCGGCATCTTATGTAGTTTTAACTCCGGATAGCAATTACCAGAAAAGCACATTTCCTGAGGCAGTTCCCGGGCGATTTTACACAACGGCTCTTCCTTCTTTGAATAATGATTCTTCTACGGTTCAGCTAATCTACAATTCAACCTTACTTGATAAAGTAAGCTATCACGAAGATTGGCACCTGTCACTCATTGATGATACTGAGAACAAAACATTGGAGCGGATCAACCCGGAAGGAGTTTCTTCGAGTGCTTCCAATTGGCATACCGCTGCAGAAACCATTGGTTTCGGAACTCCCGGGAGAATCAATTCGCAATACCTGACAGGAAGCGTTTCTTCTACATTCGGGACAACAGAACCCATCTTTTCACCCGATAATGATGGTTTCCAGGATGTATTATTATTCCAGTACAATTTTGATGTCGGAATGATTGCTACATTGAAAATCTTCGATAACCAGGGACGTGAAATCCACACGTTGTTCTCAAGTGAATTATTGGGCCAACAGGGAAGTTTCACCTGGGACGGAGTAATGTCGAACAATCAAAAAGCACCGATCGGAATCTACATTGCGGTCATTGAAGCATTTGCTGCAGATGGCGGAGGAAAGCAGTTTGCAAAGCGGGTAGGATTTACTTTGGCAGGAAAACTGGACTAAACTTAATTATCAATTATGAATTATCAAGTTTCGAACACCTTGATAATTCATAATTAAACCATTTATAATTACTCTACGTAACTCAATTTCAACATGTTTGACTTTCCGTTCTCTTCGATTGGAATAGAAGCGATGTTAATCACCAGATCTCCCTGTTTCAATAAGCCTTCTTTTGTAAGTAAATACTTAATATCGGCAATGGTATGGTCCGTACTCACCGTTTTGTCATAATAGAACGCTCGTACACCCCAAACCAAACTCAATTGCGTAATGATTTCTTTGTTTCCGGTGAAAACAAAAATAGGAGCATTTGGTCTCTGTGAGGCAATTTTATAGGCTGTGTACCCGGAAAACGACATGGTAATAATTGCATCTGCCTCCACACGTTGAGCCAATCGGCAAGCGTTGAAACAAATGGAATCCGAAATGAAGCGGGACTGTGATTTATCCGGAAGCTGGTCTTTGTGATAGATTCCTTCAAATTTCTCCATTTCATCTACAATATTCACCATGGTGCGAATTACTTCGATCGGGAATTTTCCTACGGAAGTTTCGCCGGAAAGCATTACTGCATCCGCGCCATCCAACACAGCATTCGCCACATCATTTACTTCCGCACGAGTTGGAGTTACATTAGTAATCATGCTTTCCATCATCTGGGTTGCTACGATCACCGGTTTGGCGAATTGATGGCCTTTACGGATCAGCATTTTTTGGATTAAGGGAACGTTCTGATAAGGAACTTCTACACCCAAATCACCACGGGCAACCATCAGTGCATCCGTCACTTTGATAATTTCATCGATATCATCAATCGCTTCAGGTTTTTCAATCTTAGCTACTACACGCGCCTTTGCCTGACGATTGGAAATGATGTGTTTCAATTCAATAATATCTCTTGCTGAGCGTACGAAAGACAATCCGATCCAATCCACATCATTCGCCAATGCGAATTCCAAATCTTCCCGGTCCTTTTCAGTCAAAGACGGCAGGGAAATTTTGGTATTCGGCAGGTTCACTCCCTTTTTGGAAGAAAGGATTCCACCGTGGATCACTTTCGCTTTGATTTCCGACTCACCGTTCGTTTCCACAATTTCCATTTGTAGTTTTCCATCATCCAGCAGGATGCGTTCACCCGGCTGCACATCACGTGGCATGAGGGAATAACTGATCCCGAATTTTTCAGCTGTTCCGGTGATTCTTTCCGTCACAATAGTCACAATTGCGCCTTCTTTCATCATGACGCCATTGTTTTCCATTTCATAGGTACGGATTTTTGGGCCCTGCAAATCTGCCAGGATCGAAACATTCAAACCAGTTTCTTCGTTGATCTCGCGGATCAGGTCGATGCTTTTCTTGTGGTCTTCGTGAGATCCGTGTGAACAGTTCAAACGGCATACGTTCAAACCATCCAATATCATTTGTTTTAAAACTTGTTTATCAGCAGTAGCAGGACCCATGGTCGCTACGATCTTTGTTTTTTTCATTCAAAAATTATTAGTTCTGCGGAAGGAATTGATTCAGCTTCAAATACATAAGCTGCCATGACACTGTTCGATTCCCGGATACGTTCTACCAGGTCGTCCAGATCGTGAAGCACATTTTCCCTGAGGATCAGAAAATAATCAATTTGGTTCTTTTCAGGGATCAGGAATTTTCCTTCCGATTTATTCTTAATTAAATACCATTCCATGTGATCCACCTCATCGATAAATACATGAAAACTGTGTTGGGAAACAATTGTACCTTTTTTGGACTGAATCACAAAAGGCTCTTCACTTTTGGTAAGCTCCAGATCCAGAATTTTGTTGATTCCCCACGCTAACCGGTAATCGCTGTGGTGAGAACAAATCCCGATCAGTTCGAAGTCTACAGATGTTTCCAATGAAAGTACATGACGCTTTTGCTTGCTCATCCACTTTAAATTTATTACGTGAAGATACGCATTATCTCAGACATGGCAAGCGGGTTGGAGGTTAGGATTTGGTTAAGAAACAACAATTATTCTTAATCTAGTTTATAAAAAACCGGCATTGCCTGTAGTGAAAAGTATTGCATAAACAATCATAAAAAGGGCTGCTCCAATTCCTACTGTGCTTAATCCAAAAAGAGTCCAGGTTAATCCTTTCCCTTTATATCTTTCCGGATGTTTAATTATCCGAACCACAGAAACGATCGAAAACACAACCACCAAAATCCCGATTCCTGTTACAACGCCCAAAATAATTTCAGGTGAAGTCAGCAAGAAACTGATTAAACAAAGAAAAAAGCCCAAAAGAATTCCGCTTAAGGCCGCCCAGGTAAAAGGTTCTACCCTACGCTCTGGTTCATCTACCGGAACTTCATCCATGGAAACAGGATCAAATTCAATAAACTGCTCGCTTTTCAGTTTAACCGGAGTTTCGGAAATCCTTGGCTCTGCGATCGGAATCCCTAAATTATCATTAGAAATCAATTCATTGTTGTGCACCAAATCTGTGGGAATTATCTCTTCAAAATTTACTTTGCTTTCATCCAACTTCATTGACGAAACATTTCTCGCATCAGTAACATCTAAATGATCAATTTCGTTTCCTGTTTTGGAAACCGATTTCTTCCATTCCACAT
>CBFGPJ010000268.1:0-5147 GCA_965650615.1 uncultured Fluviicola sp.
TGCGCGTTACCGTGATCAGTTGGATAAGATCGGGTTCTCATTTGATTGGGACAGGGAAGTCCGTACCTCATCTCCGGAATATTACAAGTGGACCCAATGGATCTTCAAACAGATCTTCAATTCGTGGTACAACGTAAAAACAGATAAAGCAGAATCGATCGATTCACTGATCGCTGAATTCGAACAAAACGGAAATTCAGGTGTGAAAGCTGTTAGTGATTTTGCTAATTCGTTTACAGCTGAGGAATGGAAAGGATACTCTGAAAAAGAGCAATCGGATATTTTGATGGAATACCGTTTGGCTTACCTGGCTGATTCGTGGGTAAACTGGTGTCCGGCTTTGGGGACCGTACTCGCAAATGACGAAGTCATCAACGGTCTTTCGGAGCGTGGCGGACATCCGGTAGAACAAAAACTGATGCGCCAGTGGTCGATGCGGATCAAAGCATACGCCGAGCGTTTATTGACCGGCTTGGAAACAGTAGACTGGACCGATGCGATCAAAGACATGCAACGCAACTGGATCGGGAAATCTGTTGGGTGTTCGGTAAAATTTAAAGTTGCCTTCGACTCCGCTCAGTCACCTTTGCGTAATTCCGGAGACGAAAGTGGTAGGTTACCGAGCGTAGTCGAGGTATTCACCACTCGCCCCGACACCATTTTCGGAGTTTCGTTCATGGTCCTTGCACCGGAACATGCGCTGGTTGATGAAATCACAACAGCGGAATACAAGGATGCTATCGAAGCTTACAAAACGGCTGCTTCGTTGAAATCCGAAAGAGACCGCCAGGCAGACGTAAAAAATATTACCGGACAATTTACCGGAGCATATGCAATTCACCCGTTCTCGGGAGAGAAAATCCCGGTTTGGATCGGCGATTACGTATTGGCTTCCTACGGAACAGGTGCCGTCATGGCAGTTCCATGCGGAGATCAACGCGATTGGGATTTTGCAACGCATTTCAAAATTCCGATCAGGAATATTTTTGAGAACATCGATATTTCCGAAGGTGCTTATTCCGAGAAGGAAGGAACGATTGCAAATTCGGACTTCCTGAGTGGATTGCCGATCAAAAAAGCAATGGCAGTTGCAATCGCGAAAATTGAAGAACAAGGATTAGGAAAAGGAAAAACCAATTACCGTTTGAGAGACGCGATCTTCTCACGTCAGCGCTATTGGGGTGAACCTTTCCCTGTTTATTATAAAAATGACATTCCGTATTTGGTCGATGATGCTCATTTGCCGATCGAGCTGCCGGAAGTAGACAAATATTTGCCGACAGAAGACGGTGAGCCGCCATTGGCCCGCGCCGAAAAAAGTGCCTGGAAATATTCCGAAGGCGATCGCATGGAATACAACACCATGCCTGGTTGGGCCGGAAGTTCCTTCTACTTCCTGCGCTACATGGATCCGCACAATACACAGGAATTCGTTTCCAAAGCAAAAGCGGATTACTGGAACCAGGTGGATCTGTATATCGGAGGTTCGGAGCACGCAACAGGTCACTTGTTGTATTCCCGTTTCTGGTGCAAATTCCTGTATGATCTAGGATTCATTGGTTTTGATGAGCCGTTCAAAAAAATGATCAACCAGGGAATGATTTTGGGGAGAAGTAGTTTTGTTTATAAAGCAGTAAATACTAGATTTAGACTGAACATATTGGGTGGTGATATTAAAATTCCAGATTTCTACTTGTCACATAATATTGTTGAGAACATGATGTCTACAGGACATATACGCGAAACAGTATTAAAGCAGATGAATTCAATTTTATCAAAAAATGGGAATTTAGAAATTGAACACATTGATCAAATCGAATTTCAAAAATCTCACGTAGATATTTCGCTGGTAGACAACGACAAATTGGATATCGAAGGGTTCAAAGCATGGCGGTCGGAATTTGCAAATGCGGAATTTATTTTGGAAGATGACGGAACATACATGTGTGGTTCCGAGGTCGAAAAAATGTCCAAGTCGAAATTCAACGTCCAAACTCCGGATGAGTTGGTAGAAAAGTTCGGGGCGGATACTTTACGCATGTACGAAATGTTCTTAGGTCCTTTGGAACAAACCAAACCATGGGATACGAAAGGAATTTCGGGAGTGCATAACTTCCTGCGCAAATTGTGGCGTTTGTTCTACGAGAACGGAAATGTGATCGTAACGAATGAACCTGCAAGTAAAGAGTCTCTGAAGACCTTACATAAAACGATCAAGAAAGTAGAAGACGATTTGGAACGTTTCTCATTCAACACCAACGTTTCGAACTTAATGATCTGTGTCAATGAATTGACGGAGCAAAAATGCCACTCAAAAGAAGTGTTGGAGCAATTGGTGATCCTATTGGCCCCATACGCTCCGCATGCTGCCGAAGAACTGTGGGCAGAAGCATTGGGTAATCCTGTGGGAACTGTTTCTACTGCTCCATTCCCGACATTCAACCCGGAAATGCTGGTAGAAGCGAACGTTTCCTACCCGGTTTCATTCAACGGAAAAATGCGTATGAAAGTAGATTTGCCAACCGCATTCTCTGCAAAAGAAGTGGAAGAAGCGGTACTGGCAATGCCGGAAGCACAAAAATGGCTGGAAGGAAAAGCTCCGAAGAAAGTCATTGTGGTGCCTGGGAAGATTGTGAATATGGTGGTATAGACCAGGCAATAGTTAAATAGCCAACGGGCAATAGTGATCCCCACGATTGAATCGTGGGGATTTTTTTGTTTTTTGATTATCCTCCCCCTTAGTCCCCCTCCAAAGGGGGAGATTTTATAGTCTCAATAATGAAATTTCGGAGTGAGATTAGACTTTTAATTGATGATCTTGTGTTCCCCCCTTTGGAGGGGGATAAAAGGGGGAGGACATTTGTAATCTCAAGCACTATCAGAACTATTACAACTAAAAAATTTTGCTTTTTATGCCTTGATATATCAATGAAACAAATTACAACTGATTGTTTTTCAGTAAAATAACATTTATTTTTTAACATAAAAAATTTGTACGAGTCGTTTCTTTCCCCGTAACTTCTACCTTCATTTAAACACTATTCTTTATGAAAATTAAAATCCATCAATTGGGAGCTGCGGCTCTTATGGCTACCGCGTTGATCTTTGGTAGCAAAGCACAAGCACAATTAGTTAATTTCCCTACCAGCAGTCTATGTACTTCGGGTAACGATTGGATTATCGACGGGACCAACGGCTCTGATAACAGACTTGGCCATCTTCAAAGCGGAACGTATGGAAACGCCGGTGACCAATGGGCAAACATCGGTACATGTGACATCGCCAGTTTCCCTCCGGCAAATTGTAATTATTACGGGTTTACTTCCAACTGGTCAACAGACAGAGCTTTCTTCGGATTGCGTTTCGACAATTGGAACGAAGCCAATGCGATCATCGCTTTTGGAGATAACGTGGATATGGCACCGGATATCAATCGCCTGATTTTCCAGTTCGATTCATGGATCCCATCCCAAAACCTGGAAATCGGAACGATGGTTGCCACCGGTAATTTCGGGTTGCACACTTCTTCCCCTACAGCCACACTTCATGTGAATGCTGCCTTTAAACCGCTCGATCCGGGAACCAATTCCAACGTGCGCTTTGAAAATCTGCAAATAGGTAAAGGAAACCTCCTGGTGATCAATCCTTCAACGGGATATGTATTTGACAGTAAAATCGGTATGGGTTCAGTGGCTATTAACAATTGCTTCAGTCCGAATTTTGTACCGAAATTCAACGGGTCGGCGTATGATTGTTCCCAGATCTATGATGATGGTACTTCAGTTGGGATCGGAACCACAGGTCCGTTTCCATTTACAGTGACACTGAGCAATAACGTTCAGCCCGGACCATGGTCAACAGTAACTTCCGGAACATTAAAACTAAAAGTAAATGGAATTACCATGAGTGACGGTTACCTCATCACTTCAGATTCCCGCTTCAAAAAAGATGTCACTACTTTGGAAGGATCATTGGATAAACTATTGAAGATGCGCGGAGTGGCTTACAATTGGGATAAAGCACGCAACCCGGACATGGGATTCGGTGACGAAAAACAATTGGGTTTCATTGCACAGGAAGTAGAAAAGGTATTGCCTGAAATGGTGTATACCATGGATAACGGTTACAAAGCGGTGAATTACACGGCATTGATCCCGGTTATGGTTGAAGCTATCAAGGAGCAGCAAACAACTATCGCTAAATTACAGGACGAATTGTCGCAAATGAAAGATATTCAGTCTGGAAATCTGGATCCGTTAAGCGCTTCAAGCACCATGACAATCCATCCGAATCCAAGCAATGATGTGGTTACAATCGGATTTACAGGAATCGACCCGACAGCACAATCTGCTATTATGATCTTCGACATGAATGGAAAGCTGATCAAAACCATTGAGTTGACAACGCGCAACTCGGACAAATTGGAATTGGCAAAAGGAACCCTTGATCCGGGAATGTATATCGTTTCACTGATCTCCAACAACAAGGAATTACATACACAACGATTGATTATTCAGCAGTAGTCAGATGACTTTTACGAACCGCAGGATAATCAACTATTATCCTGCGGTTTTTGTTTAATTCGACCGAAAACTGACGGGGACTAAATAATTGGAAGAAACATTTTTACCATTCAGTTTACCAGGAACAAAAGCTGGAAGCTTCTTTACAAGTCGAACTGCTTCCTGATCACATTCCGGACAATTCGAAATTCCTTTTTTAACTGTCACATTTGATACATTCCCATTTTCATCTACGATGAAACGGATATACACCTTTCCATCAATGTTTTTTTCATACATTGCTTTCGGAAATATGATATTGTCGTTAAAAAATTTACGTAATGCTATTGTACCTCCGGGGAAGGAAGGAGAAACATCAGTAATAGCAAATGGGTCCTGACTAAAAGCTTCAGTTTTGTTCATTGGAACCGCTTTTAGGGTGGGTTGATTGTCTTCTACTGGTTTTTCCTTACTTAAACACGAATAAATGGTTGGACGCACCTCATTCCGGAATTGCAGGTTCTCTCTACGTTTTCTTTGCACTGTATAATTTGCTTTCTCTTTGAAGAGCCAACCAATTTCTGCGGAGATTTGTTCCGAATAAACTCCGCGATTTTTGTTCAATTCTTTCAAGTGCGACTCAAA
>CBFGPJ010000269.1:0-5128 GCA_965650615.1 uncultured Fluviicola sp.
TGCTCCTGCTAATTTTCAGCTTTGTAACCGTTCAACAGGGAACAATCGCTGTTGTAACCATGTTCGGTAAATACCGCCGGATCATGCATCCGGGATTGAATTTCCGTATTCCTTTCTTTGAGCGCCTGAATAACCGTGTTTCGATTCAGAACCGTGCAATTGAAATGGAATTCCAGGCAATTACGCAAGACCAGGCAAACGTATATTTCAAAGCCATGCTGGTTTATTCGGTTTTGGATAACCAGGAAGAAACCATTAAAAATGTGGCCTTTAAGTTTGTCGATCAAAGAAGCTTTATCCAGGCTTTGATCCGTACCATTGAAGGTTCTGTTCGCGGTTTCGTTGCTACAAAGAAGCAAGCAGAAATTTTGTTGTTGCGTGGTGAAATCGTAGATGATGTAAAGGAAAGTTTGGACCATACCCTGGAAACATGGGGATTCCATTTGATTGACCTGCAATTGAACGACATTACGTTCGATGCGGAAATCACCACTTCCATGGCGAAAGTAGTAGCTTCCAATAACTTGAAAGCTGCAGCTGAAAACGAAGGTCAGGCTTTATTGATCACTAAAACAAAAGCTGCCGAAGCGGAAGGAAATGCGATTAAAATTGCTGCCCAGGCTGAAAAGGAAGCTGCTCAATTGAAAGGACAAGGTATCGCACTATTCCGTGAGGAAGTTGCGCAAGGTATGACCGAAGCTGCTGAAAAAATGAAAGCTGCTGACCTGGACACTTCGCTTATTTTGTTCTCCATGTGGACAGAAGCCGTGAAAGAATTCGCTGAAAAAGGCAAAGGAAATGTGATCTTCCTGGATGGTTCTGTTGATGGAATGGAAAAAACCGTGAAACAGATGATGGCTGCGAATATGACACAGCAAAAAAAATAATTAATTTGTGAAAACATGTAGGGGCGCGATTAATCGCGCCCCTACATGTTTTCTAATAACTTCCCCACCACCTTCTCAAAAACCACTCTGCCGAAAGCAACGCAATAATCAGAACAAACATCCATTTCCAGTCAATTAACTCCTGGTAACCGGTATCTTCATATTGGATAGTCGTAATATCTCCACGCGTTTTAATTTCGTTGATCAATGCTTTGTATTGGTCCAATGTTTTGTACGAACCATTTGACTGAACGGCCAGTTGATTTAAAGTCGAGAAATTGGCGCGTGTATCCTGGTCTTCCAATGAAATCTCATCCACCGCAAATGAACCGGCTTTCGTGTATTTCTTTCCGTTATTATCAGCTACCACTTTCCAGTCATATGTTCCGGAAGCAAGCTGACCTACATTCAACTGGTAGAAATTTGCTGTCGGTGAAAACAACTGCTTAAACCCTTTCTCTCCACGTTTTGTAATGGTCATTTCAATAGTTGGAGTAGTAATCAATTCCATTGATTCATTATAAAATTCCGCTTTAAAAATGATGTCTTCAATCGTGTTGAATCGTTTGGGCAAAGTGACGCGTAACGGCTCCCTATTCTGTTTTACCGAAATATATTGTGTCAACTTTTGAACGAATTCTTCGAAACCAACAGTCGTTTTCTTCTGCATGAATTCTTTCATTTTCCAGCGCCACAAACCTTCTCCCAACACAAAGCCGATTTTTGATTTCTGGGTTTGAGAAACAGCGATCAAAGGATCATTCTTTGCAATATTCCCAATCCGTTGGTTCAAAACCACCACACTATTCGACGGAAGTTTATAAGTTCCGAATTTCGTACGCAAAGGAGTTAAAACAGGAACGATCGAAGTGAAATCCGCAGATAAACCAAACGAATTAAAACCTTTAGCCACGGCGGGATACACATCTTCAAATTGATTTCCGTTCGGGGCTTTCATTGCCAAACCGTAATTCTGAAGCAAACTTGTGGTAACATTCGGTCCCAGGATCATTAAAACCGGAATTCCTTTGTCCTGCAACTGCTTGAATAAGGAAGCATTCGGTCGTAAACCATTCTCATACCAAACCACAAAATCAGGAAATTTTGTTCCCAATGAATAATTGGCAAGCAATTCTGATTGGATGACCGCTTCCTGGTCCAGTTCAAATACCGAACGAAGCGCCTGAACATCCGGATGCGGAGCACTTGCCAACAACAATACATTGCTTTTGGAATCAATAACTTCCACAAAACAGGTTTGCTGATTGTTATCCCTGGTAAACTCACCTCCGATCCGCTCCACTGAAACCGTAAAACGCTGATATCCTTTATTTTTAGCTAAAACGGTGAACAAAAATTCCTTCTGATCCAGGTTCGTATTACTTACTGTTGCTCTTTGGGATTGAACAACTTTTCCGTTCTGAATTAAATTTACCTGGTAAGAACCAAGCGGGACGCGCTGAAAATCAACCAGTGCCTGAATAGGAAATTCATTATTTAAAAATGCAATTTCATTGGAATTGACCGATCTCACCACAATATCCCGTTTCAGAGTGGTGTCGCCTACCGCCAATGAAAAAACCGGAGTCAATTCAATCCGTTCAGCTTCATACATCGGGTGAACTCCCTGGTTGTAATTTCCATCCGAAATTAAAACAATGGCCCCGATATTCCGGTTAAAGAACCGATCCTTGATTTGCTTGAATCCTGCTGCCAGGTCACTCGATTTATCGGCTAATGTAAGTTTGTCCAGGTCGCGCACATTTGTTCCTACTGCGAGTTCCAAATATTCATATCCTTCTCCTAATGCCTGTGGTAATTCTTGTCTGAAATCCCCTATTTGCTTTTTTACACGACTGCTGTCCTTGTAATTCATCATGGAAGACGAAGAATCCACCAATGTAATGATCAAAGGCTTTTCCGGTCGGTAAGTGATCGTTTCCCAAACCAATCCGAGCAGTAATAACCCGATCAGGAAAAGGCTCAATGTTCGAAGTGAAAATAAAACGCGCAATTGGTTCCGTCCCCAGATCGATCTTTGTTCTGTCCTGAAATAATAATAAAATGAGAAGCCTACAGCAAGTATTGATATAGGTAACAACCACCATAAAGAATGATCGGAAAAGTAATTCATGCAACGAAAATACGCTTTTTACTTTTTTGTATTCGTTAAAGTGTATGAAATTCCTAATCCCAATACGGATTTAAATTGTGTACGCGGACCGGTTTTCCCTTTTGAATCACGAATATCAATGTCATCATCGTAAATTAAATTCCATTGAAGCGATGCCTGAAACCATTTATTTACTTTAAATGTGAAGATATTCTCAAAGTTTACGTCGATATTTTGCGGATTGTTCGTGTAATTGCTAAACAACTCCAAACGCGTCTTCATTTCGATGTTCTTGACCAATTCTTTTTGGAAACGCAATCTGAAATATGCTCCGATCTCATTTCTGAAGCGCAAACCTCTTTTCAGGACATTTCCACTGGTATCCAATTCGGCAGCTTGCACCCCGAATGCTCCTGCATCAGCCAAGCGCTGGTCATTTACAAAAGTCATCTTGGCTGCGATCGGAGATAAATACACATTGAAATAATCTACCGGTGCATATTCGATACCTAATGAGAAATTAGCGTATCCGGGAGCCATGAACCGTGAAATCGGAACAGAATCATTCGGGAAACTGAAACCGTCCAGGAATTGTGTCCTGAATCCGCCAATTGCCGTTGCAAACCAATGCTTCTTGAACTCATAACCAATGGAAGTAGCCAAATCGATCCGGTCATCCGTCTTTTGTAATCCTTGCACTTTTCCCAATGAATCGGTGTAATACATACCTCCTAAAGCCAACTTCACATCATTCGTCCATTTAACCCTTCTGTGCTGATAAATAGCAGAAAAATCTATAAAACCCAATACAGCTACGTTATTTCTACCACCGGCTGCCCAGTTGACAAAAGCAGTTTGCGACCCTGATAAACCAAACAAACTGGTCACAGTCCACCTTTTAGGCATCAACGAATCATGAAGTGCATCGAGTTTTTTAATGTCTTCACGCAGTTTTTCAGCATCAGTCTGAGAATAAGCAATCGACCCGGCAAGTAATGTCAGGATTAGCATGATGATCTTCATAATCAATTCGGTTTTTATTTACAAAAATAGTTAAACCAACAAAGTAAATTAACAATCCTTGCTTTAGATTCCAACCACAGGCAGTGAATAAACAAAGAAAATGAGTAAATTTGGGTTCGAAATTTAAAATTGCTATGTCGAAAGAAGTATACATTGTTGCCGCTGTCCGCACCCCAATGGGAGCGTTTATGGGTGGTTTATCATCTATTCCTGCTACACAGCTGGGATCAGTTGCTATTAAAGGAGCATTAGACAGATCAGGATTAAAGCCTGAATTAGTCGATGAAGTTTTCATGGGAAATGTGCTGCAAGCAGGTGTTGGACAAGCTCCTGCACGTCAGGCTGCCTTAGGAGCGGGATTACCGATTGCCGTTCCTTGTACTACCGTAAATAAAGTATGTGCTTCCGGAATGAAAGCGATCATGTTGGGTGCTCAAACCATTTTGGCAGGTGACAATGAAATCGTTGTTGCAGGTGGAATGGAAAATATGAGCCAGACTCCACATTACCTTGACGGAAGAAACGGTACAAAATTCGGGAACATTGCACTATTGGACGGAATTACCAAAGACGGATTATTGGATGTTTACAGCAAAGTTCCAATGGGAACATGCGCTGAAAAAACAGCTCAAAAATACAACTTCACACGTGAAGACCAGGATAACTTTGCGATCACTTCATACAAGCGTGCTGCTGCAGCATGGGAAGCCGGAAAATTCAATGACGAAATTGTTGGAGTTTCTGTTCCTCAACGCAAAGGCGACCCGATTCTATTGGTTGAAGATGAAGAATACAAAAACGTATTTTTAGATAAAATCCCTTCATTGAAACCGGCTTTCGATAAAGAAGGAACAATTACAGCCGCAAATGCTTCTACATTAAACGACGGAGCTTCTGCATTAATCCTTGCTTCGAAAGAAGCGGTTGAAAAACACGGATTGAAAGCAATTGCAAAAATCGTAAGCTATGCGGATGCTGAACAAGAGCCTGAGTTCTTTACAACTGCACCTTCTAAAGCAGTTCCAAAAGCATTGGCAAAAGCAGGTTTGACAACCGACCAGGTAGATTTCTGGGAATTGAACCAGGCATTCTCTGTTGTTGGATT
>CBFGPJ010000270.1:0-5056 GCA_965650615.1 uncultured Fluviicola sp.
CTTATACTTTGAAAAAATGAAAAATTTCAAACTGGCTTATAAGCACCAGGACCAACATTTGAATTATTTGAATCAGATCAGCAATCGGTTAAACATTGAGAATTTCCTGAATTTTGAATTTCAGATCAATTTCCATAAAAAGCAAGCGGAGTTGGATCTTTTGGCGCTTAGAAAAAAACAATCGGAACAGAAATATAATCTGATCCTGGCTTTCATATTTGTGATCATGGTGGGGACCTTTATTATTACCCGTCAATATATCCTTCGTAAAAGAAAGGAAAAGAAGCTGGTAGAGGAAGACTTACTTCGTACTGAAAAAAGTATGAAACAGATCCTGGCAAATCTCTCTGAAAAACACGAATTGGTAAACCAATTACAGTTTGAGATCAGTAGCTTTAAAGATCAGTTTCTTTCAATCGATCAAAGGAAAGAACAGGAAGTATTATTGGAACGCTTAAATTCATTCAAGATCTTAACTGACGACGACTGGGATGAATTCAGGCATTTATTCAATAAGCGTTACCCAACTTTTTTTGAGACACTGTTATCTATGGCGGATACGATCTCAAAGGCAGATTTAAGATTGGCGGCATTGATTCGCCTGGATTTATCCGTAAACGAAATAGGTAAGACCTTAGGGATTTCCTCGGACTCTGTTAAACGGAACCACTTACGGCTTCGCAAGAAGTTAAATCTCAATGAGCAGTCCATGTTGGAAGAAGTAATCAAAAAGATCAACTAGTTTTTGATGCTGGTTTCATTTTGATTCCTTGTCTTGGAGGTGTTTATAGAATTCCTTTAAGGTTATCGAAATCAGCTTCACCTTGTTTCGTAAATGTGTAACCCTGGAAACCTTCCTCATCTCCTAGGTATTTACTTTCAATAAAACCGGTTTCTCTCAAAATTTGGATATGTTGTGATACAGCTGCACCGCTAAGGCTTACTCTCTGAGAAATATATTTGTTTGTAACAATATGATATTTACTGATTTCCTGAAGAATAACCACTCTTGCGGATGCGGCAATAGCGCGGCCAATTCTGGCGCCATTTAATTCTTGAACAGTATACTGTAGATGTTTAGATCGTCCCATAAAATGTTGTTTCCTAATTAAGTTAGTAGAAAAGATGATTTGAAACAAGTGTTTGAAACAAAAAATATAAAATGATATCATGATATTATGTATTCGTTATATAACGAAATCATTATTTGCCGATTCTGGATTGGACTCAGCTGAATTATCCAACAATAAGTGATAACTTCGCGTCAATGTCAATTCCTGAAAGATCTTTTTTATTCCGTCACAAACTCATTTCTTCCCTTCGTGATTGGGATATAAAAGGAATTCGCAGACTTTCGGTGACTTTGCCCAAACTGCTTCTTCCAAATCCGAAATCTGTTGGAAAACACGTATTGAAGACCATTCACGGTGTTAAAATGATGATCGATCCATCGTTGGATAAAGGAGTAGAATTGTCACTTTTTGAAACGGGGACTTACGAGAAAGGAACAATTCAGTTCATGAAGAACTATTTGAAACCCGGATCACGGTTTTTGGATATCGGAGCAAACATCGGGCTCATGTCTGTTATTGCATCTAAAATTGTGGGGAAGTCCGGAATAGTTTATGCGGTAGAAGCAAATCCCGGAACGGTTCCGATTTTACAGACAAACCTCGAATTGAATAATTGTAAAAATGTGGAAGTACTTCCTATTGCACTTTCAGATGTACAGGGAACTGCATTCCTTTTCGAAAACTGGGAAGTCAATCGCGGAGGGGCATCGCTGATCTCACAAGGTGATAATCAAGCAGGAATAGAAGTGAAGATGGAACGCCTGGATGATTTATTCGATGAAAACACCACAATTGACCTGGTGAAAATTGATGTGGAAGGTTTCGAGCCTCAGGTGATACGCGGTGGCATGAATTGGTTCAAAAAGCAATTGCCGGTTTTCATAATTGAAGTTTCCGAAAAACGGGAGAAAGAAGTGGGGCCAAGTCCTTTGGAAATCATGGAATTGGTGCAAACGATCGGACCCTATGATTTTTTCAAGCACAATGGGACCAAAGAACGCAGAGGAAGATTGAAAAAAATCATGAATGCGCAAGACCTGCCGAGCCACGATAATATTATTTGCATTCCTTCGAGGATTAATTGAAAAGGGGAAAATGGATTAATCGATTATAAACTGTATCGACTTTTCATTCCGATAACAATCGGAACTTAATTTTACATTTTCAATTGTTTAAATCTGTCATTTTGTCACGAAATCTCTCTTGGCACAAACCTTGACAAACCAATCCCAAATTTCAAATAAGTATGAAAACAGGACAAATACATGTTTCAACGGAAAATATCTTTCCGATCATTAAAAAATTCTTGTATTCCGACCATGAGATTTTCTTACGTGAGTTGGTTTCAAATGCCGTAGATGCAAGTCAGAAATTAAAAGTACTTGCTTCAACCGGTGAATATAAAGGTGAGTTGGGAGATCTGAAAGTAGAAGTGCTTTTAGACAAAGAAGCCAAAACACTCACGATCCGTGATAACGGAATCGGTATGACTGCCGATGAAATTGACAAATACATTAACCAGATTGCATTTTCAGGTGCTGAAGAATTCGTAAAACAATACGAAGGGAAAGAAGGTGCTGAAAGCATTATCGGCCACTTTGGTTTGGGATTCTATTCTGCATTTATGGTTGCCGAAAAAGTACAGATCCGTACCTTGTCACGTCATGAGGGGTCACAAGCAGTACAATGGGAAAGCAACGGTTCACCGGAATTTACCCTGACAGAAATTGAAAAAGATACCCGTGGAACGGATATCGTTTTGTATATCAATGACGAGTCTGTTGAGTTTTTGGAAAAATCCCGAATCCAGGGAATTTTGGATAAATACTGTAAATTCCTTCCGATCCCGGTTTTCTTCGGGACAAAAGTAGAATACATCGACTCACCGGAGGGCGAAAAAGACGAAGATGGAAAAGTAAAACGTGTTTCTGTAGACGTTCCGAACCAGGTGAACAACCCGAAACCGGCATGGACTTCAGCTCCGGTTGACCTGAAAGACGAAGATTACAACGCATTCTACCGCGAATTGTACCCGATGTCTTTCGAGGATCCCTTATTCCATATCCATTTGAACGTAGATTATCCGTTCAACCTAACAGGAATTCTATACTTCCCGAAGATCAAGGAAAATGTGGAAGTTCAGCGAAATAAGATCAACCTGTATTCCAACCAGGTGTTTATTACGGATTCGGTTGCGGAAATTGTTCCGGAATTCTTGACTTTACTTCATGGGGTAATTGATTCACCTGATATTCCATTGAACGTGTCGCGTTCATACCTTCAAAGCGATGGAAACGTGAAGAAGATTTCAGCACACATCACTAAAAAAGTGGCGGATAAACTGGCTGAGATGTTTAAAAAGGACCGTGCTGACTTTGAAGCAAAATGGGACGATTTGAAGATTTTCGTGGAATATGGAATGCTTTCCGATGAAAAATTTGCTGAAAAAGCAAAAAGTTTTGCGCTGATCAAAAATACAGACGGGAAATATTACACTGTTGATGAGTTTAAAGAGCAAATAGCAGCGCTTCAGACAGATAAAGACGGGAAAGTCGTTGCGCTTTACACCCATAGTTTGGAAGAACATTTTTCCTTTGTAAAACAGGCGAAAGATCGTGGTTACCAGGTTGCTGTTATTGAAGGACCGCTTGCTTCACATTGGATTTCCAAAATCGAACAGACATTCGAGAACTTCAGCTTTACACGTGTGGATGCAGATGCTTTGGATCAATTGATCCAAAAAGAAGGCGAATTACCTGCAAAATTGACAGAGGAACAGCAGTCTGCATTGAAACCTTTGTTCGAGTCTGCTGTGGATAATCAAAAATTCAAGGTGGAATTCAAATCGATGAGTGAATCGGATGCACCGATCATTGTTACTCAACCCGAATTTATCCGAAGAATGATGGAACAGCAAAAATATGGCGGAGGAGGTTTCTTCGGAGCGTTCCCGGAAACATATAACCTGGTTGTCAATGCTAATCACCAAAAAGTAGAAGCACTTTTAAGCTTGTCCGATGATTCGGAAAAATCAACGAAAGTGAAGCAACTTACTGATCTTGCACTGCTTGCTCAGGGAATGCTGAAAGGTGAGGAGCTGAATAAATTTATTGAGAGAAGTATCTCATTTGTATAATGAATAATCCCCGTCGGGCAATGAGGTGTGACGGGGATTTTATTTTTTGAAGTGTGTATAGTATCATTTTTGCAATTGTAGCATTTGCCGTTTCGGGAGGGAGAATTATCCCGGCAATTATCGGGTTTTTTATCGGTGGGATTGTTGACCAGGTTATGAGATCGAGAAATAACCAGGGTGGTCAGAACGGCCAAAGCGGAGGAAACCGTCAGTCGTTCCAGGACATTTTTGAATATTACACACAGCAAACTCAGCGCTACGATTTCCCTACCCAACTCCTGGCACTTTCAGCATATATGATGAAAAGTGATGGGAAAGTGGTAAAATCGGAATTGAATTTTGTGAAAACGTTCCTTGCGCAGCAATTCGGAAACCAGTTTAATACATCTCACTTACAAACCCTCAAACATTTCCTGGATGCTCCGACAATCCCGATCGATCAGATCTGTTCGGATATCCGCATGCGCGCGCAGGTAGAAATCCGGATCCAGCTGCTTCATTATTTATTTGGAATTGCACAATCCGATGGACAGGTATCTGATCTGGAAATCAAAACACTTCAATACATCGCGAACCTGTTGCAGGTTCCACCAATGGATTTCAGGTCCGTTCAGGGTATGTTCAAACAAAACCTGAACGCAGATTATGAGATTTTGGGTGTTGACGAATCTGCATCAGACGAAGACATTAAGAAAGCATACCGTCAGATGGCGGTGCGTTATCACCCGGATAAAGTAGCTTCTTTGGGAGAAGAATACCAAAAAGGAGCAAAGGAAAAATTCCAGCGGATCCAGGAAGCATATGACAACGTTAAGAAAGCAAGGGGATTGTGATTTTAGTTTGTTAA
>CBFGPJ010000271.1:0-5045 GCA_965650615.1 uncultured Fluviicola sp.
TTAAAATTCAACGTAATCGGTGATGTATACGGGGGGTTATGGGCTTTGGAACATAACGAAGCACAAGCTTTCCTCTGGGAAAAATACACAACCTCTCCTTTTGTAGAACAGGGAAAATGCGATTATGTCGGAGACGTGGTAACTCCATGGCCGTGTTTCGTTATTGCCGCACGAACGGAAATCGCAGAGAAATACCCGGAGATCTTAAAGAAAATGTGTGAGATCGTTAATCAAAAAGCATCGGAAGTAAAAGAAAATCCGAAATCCGCGGAAATGATTTCATGGCGCTATAACCTGCGTTTGGACCAGGTGAAACTTTGGTTGTCCGAAACAGATTGGAACTACCAGGGAGCCGAATATCCGCTTGCATTTGAAAAGACGACTCATTATTTGAAAAAACTAAACCTGGTTTCGGAAGAAGAAGCGGAACACTGGGAGGAGAAACTCTTTGTTTAAAAGTTCAAATCATTGAACCTTTTGAACTCTTGAACTTTCTCTACCATCCGTTCGACTGTCGTTTGGCTCTTTTCTGGCGTTTTGCATTTCGTTTCACGCTTTTCTTAGCAGCTTTGGATTGTTTGTCCCAAAATGCTTTTTTGGATTTCTTGGCTTCTTTTTTCGCCGCCTTGGCTTCTTTCTTTCTACGTTTGGCAATGGTTTTCTCTGCTTTGGCAACTGATCCGTCCTGAGCGTATGATGAAGTAACTGATCCAGCACCAAAAATAAACAGTCCACACAATACAAAGAGTTGTAAAAACGTTCTTAACTTCATAATTTTGTCATTCCAATAAGGTAAAGTGAAAATACGAATCTTTTTATTGATTTTGATCTTGGCCGGTGTTTCTTGTAAAAAAAACAGGACACATCCTGTGCCAAGTATTGCATTTGATTTTCAAATTGATCTTACTTTGCCATCTTACCAGGAATTGAACAGTGTTGGAGGTTGGGCTTATGTTTCCGGAGGAATCAAAGGAATTGTGGTCTACAGACAATCTTTGGATGTTTTTGTAGCATGGGAACGCATGTCACCGGAAGATCCGGATAATGTATGTGCTACCGGACTGACAGCAGATTCAACTAACTTTTTGCAATTGCGGGATGCATGTTCAGGCGCCGTGTTTTCCATGTATGACGGGTCACCTATTTCCGGTTCGGAGTGGGGGTTACGCAAATACCAAGCGATTTGGAATGGCAGTAATCTGTTGAGGATTTATAACTAAGAACCCGTTCCTATTTTCCCATTCGTGCAGATAACTCCTTCATGTCTTTCGCACTGAAGTTGTATCTTCCTTTCTCCTGTTTGATATAAACTATTTGATTTTCTTTCACATTGATGACAATCAGGTACTTTCCTTTACCAAATTTCTGGCTCATAAACAGATATTCCAACTCACCGTTCAGGTATTTTGAATTAATAGTCTCATTGGAAACAATCTCAAATTTGTGTGGATATGCTTTCGCAATAGGTTCCGTTTGATCGGATTGAGAATCTTTTCCGTTAAATCTGTTTTGTTCAACATTTACAGCATCACTAACACATAAAACCGTATTCTTTATATTGGGTAAATCCGGGTTTTTTATATCTTCCTTGATTGTCATGAGCTCTTCATTTGACAACGCTTTCACAACTGTTGTCAAACCTGCAGCTAAATAGGGGAAGTTCCATGAAAAATTAGCATCTGTTTTATACTGATTGTAAATAACCTGTTCCAAACTCTCAGGACCTCTGCAAACATCGAATATAGTTTGACCATTCGGCGAAAGTGTAATCCGACCCAGAACTTCCTGACGAACCTCACTTTGAACGCGAACATCCAGATACAAATCCACAAAGTTCGATGCTACTCCATTTTCAGAGTAAGATGTTGTATGGGAAATACCCATCAACATCGTGAAATCTCCGTTCTTTGTTTCCAATGATAAATAATCGTCGATGGATACCATGGTTACCTTGGAAAGTGTCCACGCATTTTGGATCACTTTCTCCATTTCGGTAAGATGTGCTTCATCCGAATCCCTGTAAACAAAATACGCTTGGTGTTCTCCACCCTCGTCCACCCATTTCTTCAGAATTTCGACCTGAGAAAATGCAGTTTCTGACAAGAATGGCAGCATTATAAACAGGATTAGTCTCTTTAATTTCATGATCCAGTATTTGTTAAGTGCTTTTACTTGTTCTTAATAAACCCAATGTTATATTGCACCCCAACTTCCAACATTATGTTGATACTCTTCATCAAACCGGGAAGATATCGTAGGTTATAATCAAATCCAATCCCCGATTTAAACATCGAATAACGTTGTCCAAACTCAATTCCAACCGGAAGTTTTTGATTGAGTCCGTTCATTGTAGCAGGAGCTAAACGAATTGCCTGTGTTTCGGTGTAATAAACATTTTCAGGAGCAGGTACGGGCACATAAACGTCATCGAACTTGTTTTGTGCTGCGATCAATACATTGAACCAGGTTGTTTTAATTCCTGAATCGGAACGCTCACCATATTCTTCAAATTTTCCTTTGAAGTAATGAGTTTTAGTCCAGTTAATTCCCAGTTTCACGTACTTAAAGGTTTGAACAGTTGATTGAGAAGCTAAACTAAACGTTTTTTCAACTCCGGGTTCATCTCTCAATTCCACGGAAATGGATTTATTATTCATATTATACCATGTAAATCCTTGTTCATATCCCAGGGTAATTCCCATTTTCTTAATAACAGTCGTAGGAACATTTGTCACCGTACTTACCTTACCTGAAGTTTTCAAATGAACCGTAACCATCTCAGTTGATTCTTTACCTGTCACGAAATAAGATCCGCCTATTGCCAAATATTGGTTTTTTCCCGCCTTATACTGGGACATAATGTAATCATGATTCGGATAATCCATAAACTCATACGTATCCGGGGCAAGTTTATCCAATAAACCGATCTTATATTTGATAGAAGCCTGGAATTTATCATTCAGGAAAATTCCCGTAGATGTAAAATCATATAAAGAATTATTCAGGAATGAACCTGTCAAATTCCAGATCGGAATTGAAATTCCGGCATACTTCATTCCCTTTGGACTATCTTTAATTACGGAGTAATAAACTGTGTTTCCGGCCTTGGACTCAGCCGATAATTTACTTAAATCAGGTTGAGCAAAAGCAGCATTTCCTGACAAAAGGAAAAGCAGCATCCATTTCATTTTTTTCATTTTAATTTTTAGGTTTTGGCTTAGTTAGAACAGATCAATCTTCCATTGGAAACAATGTAACCTCCCGCATTGGAAATATCCATATAAACATCCGTGAATTCCACAGAATAATGGCCGTCTTCAAAGTTCAAATGGACTTCACCGTTATAAGAAGTATAGACAGTTGATCCATACTCGATCTGAATACATGCATTCCCATTAGTCGGTGCAGTATAATCCACCAACGGATACGCTTGAAAATAAGCTGGGTTCTCATCTGAGAATATCGCTTTAAACGATACGAGTCCGTAGCTTGCTGTAATTACGCGTCTTCCGTTAACAACAGAGGTCACTACATTCGCATCCGGGAACGTTTCATCACCCCAGAAAGCACTCGTTTGAAGTTTGTTGGTAATCAGACTTTCATATCCGTCAGGATGGCTCAATGCGCATGGAGTACATTCCGGACCACAATCAACACCATATTCGTTGGCGTCTTTTACGCCATTTGAACACGTTGCAGAGACGATTTCTACTCCTTCCTGAATTTTTACGGGTTTTTCTTTTCTGCATGAAAGCAGTAAAACGAAAGCTATTCCGATAGCTAAAAAGCCGGTGGTTTTTATCATAACAATTTGATTAATTATAGGTTCATCGGGGGCAAATATAGCCTATAATATTTATTCCAGCAAAACTCAGAGAGCTCTCTCTTAACCCGATTCAAATAACTACCTGATAAACAATTGGAAATGGTCAGTTTTTTTCAGCTTCCGTCTTCCAGATTTCTACATACGAATTGGAATTTCGTGGATTAATTCCATGTAAAAACTTGTCTACAAACCCGGGTTCGATCTGGGATTCCAAATGCATTTTGGGGTAAATAACTTTAAACGTATCGATCCGCTGTTCCAGATTTTTCTGTCCAAAGAAGAAGATATAATCTTGCGGCTCTACGGTATAAAAACTCGCAGGATTGATTGTATCTGTATTCCAGCGCTCCAAAACCGTGTATTGCCATTTTCCGGAATAGAAATAAGGCATCATTTCCGGATTGGTTTCTCCGGTAGCTTCAATCAAAATATGTTCATTTCCGTGCGTCTTTCCGTAAAGTGCGTACATGGTATTCACACGCGATTTTTTGGAAGGCATAATCGTTATAATACAGAAGAGCGGAATATTCAAAATCCAAAACGCAACCCAGGAAACTTTCCAGAAGCCATTCCAGAATTTACCTGTTCGAAGTTGCTCGATTCCCAGGAAAACCAGGATGACCACCAAGGGAAAAATAGTCAAAATGAAACGCTCCTGCCGGTTAGGAAAAATGGTATGGAACAATAAGAATACAAACGTGGGGATAAACAGAATCAGGTATTTTCGGGCCGCTTTGAAATAGGCAACTAGAGCCAATATTCCCAAAGGGAAAAGCAGGAATCCGAAAAGCACATAAAAATACATGAAGTAGTTCGCATTTTTCATGTAGCGGGTCCCCTCATTCATGTTGTAAACAACGTAACCTTTAAATTCTGCAAACGGATAACCCCAGATAAAATAATCGACTACACCCTGTGTCAGTAAAAACATCACCAGAGAGCCTGCAGTCATCAGAATCAGTTTTCTCCACTCCAATTTAATGAGGTAGTAAATTCCCAAACCAACGGCATAGATAGCAATTTGGTAGCGGAAAGAGATTGCAACTCCAATGAGTAAACCAGCATAAAACAACGCCCATTTACGGTTTTCCTGTAAAGTCAACCAAACCGCCCACATGAGGAACGGAATACTCACAACCTCTACCAGGTTCCTTACCGATAAGAAAGGCATTGCCCAAAGAAGTGCCAATAACCAACCTACATAAGCCGCTGTTTTTTT
>CBFGPJ010000272.1:0-5012 GCA_965650615.1 uncultured Fluviicola sp.
GGAGGATGCACGTTTGAAAGAAGTGATCAAGATGTATGAAGGTATTTTGAATACTTATGAAGGAATGGCTTCCGTAAAGAAAGTATCCAAGAACATCAATCGTGAAACACCGGAGTTGACAGAAGCTGAATACCAGGCTTTGGCAAAAGAAGTGAAAATGGTACGTTCAAATATTGTTAAACCAGGGAAATAATTTTTTATGATAAAGCTATTCAAATTCGCTCTTCCACTTGTTGTTTGTTTGTTGTGGATCGGACTGGTATCCGGAGGAAATGATAATGTATTGGAAGCTCAGATGAGCACCCTGAAGCAGGAATGTAAGGAAATGATCAAAGGAACACGATATGAAGGTTCTAAAATCACATACTTTACAGCAGGAGCCTCAAAACAGGTGAAGCATATTGAAGTGTATACCTTTCTTTTGGATGAATATAAATTTGCGATCAGTGCTAAAAAATGTGCTGCTTCATTGACTATAAGAATCTATGACGCTTCGGCGGACATTAAAGACCGTGTGTTGATCAAGGAATTCAAAAAGGCACAGGGTAAAAACCTGAAATTCAGCACAACGGAATTGAATGATGCGTATGTTGCTAAAGTTCCGGATGCTGATCGTTTGAGAAATATCCATATCGAATATTCAATCGGTTCCGGAAAAGGAACAAAAGAAGGGATCGTTTTAGTTTACGGTATTGAACCTTAAATCGCGGAAATGAGGCTTTTTTCATAGATAAAGCCTATTTTTGTACTAAATTTTATAAGTGATGATTAATGTAACTCTTCCTGACGGATCAGTTAGACAATACGAAGCAGGAGCAACAGCATTGGATGTTGCTCTTAGCATTTCTGAAGGATTGGCTCGTAACGTATTGGCAGCCAAAGTGGATAACGTGGTAATCGACGCAACCCGTCCGTTGATCGGTGACTGTAAGTTGCAGTTACTGACCTGGAACGATGAGGAAGGAAAATCGACCATGTGGCACTCTTCAGCTCACTTAATGGCAGAGGCGTTGGAGTTTTATTATCCGGGAATTAAATTGGCTATCGGACCTCCGATTGCGAACGGGTATTATTACGATGTTGATTTTATGGATTATACTTTTAAGGAAGAAGATCTGGATAAAATCGAACAAAAAATGAAGGAGCTTGCGAAGCTAAAGAACCCTTACGTACGTAAAGAGGTTTCGAAAGCAGATGCCCTGGCTTATTTTACTGAGAAAGAAGACCCGTATAAGTTGGAGTTGATCCAGGATTTACCGGATGGTTCCATTACTTTTTATACTCAGGGAAATTTCACGGATTTATGTCGTGGACCTCACGTTCCGGATACCGGCTTCATTAAGGCGGTGAAGTTGATGTCGATTGCCGGTGCTTACTGGCGTGGTGATGAGAAAAACAAACAGTTGACGCGTGTATACGGGATTACTTTCCCAAAACAGGCTGAATTGACAGAATACCTGGAGAAAGTGGAAGAGGCAAAACGCCGCGATCACCGTAAATTGGGGAAAGAACTGGAATTGTTTACCTTCTCTCAGAAAGTAGGTTCAGGTTTGCCATTGTGGTTGCCGAAAGGTGCTGCATTACGTGAGCGCTTGGAGAATTTCCTTAAAAGAGCACAGCGTAAAGCCGGATATGAACAGGTAATCACGCCGCATATCGGGAATAAGGATTTATATGTGACTTCCGGTCACTACGAGAAGTATGGTGCAGATTCGTTCCAGCCGATCAAAACTCCGGACCCGAATGAAGAGTTTTTGTTGAAACCGATGAACTGTCCGCATCACTGTGAGATCTTTAAAAGCAAGCCTCGCTCATATAAAGACTTACCGGCCCGTTTTGCGGAATTCGGAACAGTTTACCGTTACGAACAAAGTGGTGAGCTACATGGTTTGACACGTGTTCGCGGGTTTACACAAGATGATGCACATATTTTCTGTACGCAGGATCAGGTGAAAGATGAGTTCAAGAAGGTAATTGATTTGGTGTTGTATATCTTTAAAACACTTGATTTCCAGAACTTCAAAGCACAAATTTCGTTAAGAGATCCTGAAAATCCGACAAAATACATCGGTTCGGATGAAAATTGGGCGAAAGCTGAAAATGCGATCATTGAAGCGGCTGCAGAGAAAAACCTTCCTACAGTGGTGGAATTGGGTGAAGCAGCATTTTACGGCCCGAAACTGGATTTCATGGTTCAGGATGCTTTGGGAAGAGAATGGCAGCTTGGAACAATCCAGGTAGATTACAATTTACCGGAGCGTTTTGAATTGGAATATACCGGCGCTGATAACCAAAAACACCGTCCGGTAATGATTCACCGCGCGCCATTCGGGTCGATGGAACGCTTTGTTGCGGTATTGTTGGAACACTGTGCGGGAGACTTCCCATTGTGGTTAACAACAGAGCAAGTTGCGATCCTTCCGATCAGTGATAAATACAACGATTATGCAAAGAATGTTTTAGAATTGCTAAATAATTCCGATATTCGCGGATTCGTTGATGACCGTAACGAAAAGATAGGCAAGAAAATACGTGAAGCGGAACTGAAAAAAATCCCGTTTATGCTGGTTGTCGGAGAGAAAGAAGCTGAGGAAAATCAGGTTTCTGTAAGACAACGCGGGGAAGGAGATAAAGGTTCGATGGCAGTAGATGCGTTCGCAACTTTGGTCCGTTTAGCGATAGAAAAAGAATTGTCGACAAATGTTTAATTAACTGAATGAGAAAAGACAGTAGAAAACCAGTAAGAAAAGAAGACAACGACCAACACAAAATAAACGGGAAGATCACGGCACGTGAAATTCGTTTAGTTGTAGAGGGAGAAGAGCCACAAGTAATGAGTTTGAGTGCTGCATTGCAATTAGCAGAAGAGCAGGAGTTGGACTTGGTGGAGATTTCTCCAAATGCCGTTCCTCCGGTTTGTAAGATTATGGATTACCGTAAATTCTTATATAACCAAAAGAGAAAACAAAAAGAGCTTAAAGCGAAGCAAAGTAAAGTAGTCTTGAAAGAGATTCGTTTTGGTCCGAATACAGACGATCATGATTTTCAATTTAAATTGACACATGCACGTAAGTTCTTGGAAGAAGGTTCAAAAGTGAAGGCGTATGTGTTTTTCCGAGGTAGAACAATTGTTTTCAAGGATAGAGGTGAAATTCTATTATTGAAGTTCGTTCAGGAATTGGCAGATATCGGTACGCTGGAGCAGATGCCGAAATTGGAAGGGAAGAGAATGATTGTGATGATCAACCCCAAGAAGAAGTAATAAAGGCAATAGTTATTAGGCAATAGTTTTACTAGTGCCTTTTGCCTATTAACTAATGCCTAAAGAATATGATAAAGTGTTCATTTTTAAAAAAAGAGAAAAATGCCAAAAATGAAAACAACATCCAGTGCAAAGAAACGTTTCACTGTAACTGGATCTGGTAAAATCAAGAGAAAACACGCTTTCAAAAGCCACATTCTTACGAAAAAAACCAAGAAGCAAAAACGTAATTTGACTCACGCAGGTTTGGTTCACCAATCAGATTTGTCGAACGTTAAATTAATGTTGAACATGAAGTAATCCCTCACTTCTTTAAAGAAGGGAATTTTTGTCCAGGCTGAGCCTAGACGGTATTGTTTAACCAAGTAACGAGTAACTAAGTTCCGCCGCGGCGGACACTCTTTATTAAAAAACTAAAAGTTATGCCAAGATCGGTAAATCACGTTGCTTCAAGAGCTCGCAGAAAGAACTTTATGAAGTTGGCCAAAGGATACTACGGCCGTAGAAAAAATGTTTGGACAGTAGCAAAAAATGCTATTGAAAAAGGATTAAATTATGCTTACGAAGGTCGTAAGCAAAAGAAAAGAAATTTCCGCTCACTGTGGATCATGCGTATCAACGCTGGTGCTCGTGTACACGGAATGAGCTATTCTCAATTCATGGGAGCTGTAAACAAAAGCGGGATCGAATTGAACCGTAAAGTTTTAGCTGACTTGGCAATGAACCACCCTGAGGCGTTCAAAGCTGTAGTTGACTCTGTGAAGAAATAAAAATCGAAAAATACACTTTATCAATAAGAAAGGCGGTTCGTAAGGACCGCCTTTTTTGTTTTTCATTACTTTTAGCGGTGAAACGAATTGAAAATGAAAGCCAGTTTTACGATATATCTTTTTGCTGCATTAACAGTACTTTCAATGACAGTTTCCTGCAAACGCATTCATAAAAAGCATCCTGAAATGGTAGGGGGTTGGCATCATGTGGATGATGTAAAAAGTCGTTGGGTTATTCAGATTGATAAAAAGAGCTGGGGAACAGTGACAGTTTACGATTCGACAGGTAAAGATACGGAATACAATGGCGAAAACGGCCGTTTCTGGCGTTACAATGAACGAAATGGGAGCTTGCATAATGGGATCATTAGTCCGCATTTTCAAATTGATCAGTTTCCGTCCGTTGCTGTAACTCAATTGATTAAAAAGTATGACACGATTGATGTGGGTGAGACATACTGCATCATTAACGGTTCATATTACAGGAAATCCGAATAAAGGAATTATTCAATGAAATGCAAGTCCGGATTGACGCGGTAAATTGCAGTTAAAAGGGCTTTCCTGTTTTTGACCAAATCTATTTTCTTTTTGGTAAAGCCGAATGCAGCAAATGGTGTATTGTAAAATCCATAAAAAGTATCATAGTGAGTGAAATGTTTACTCCTTGGTTCTGTAAAGAAAACGACACTCCCCTGGGTTCCTTTTTTATCATTTATTCTAACAGAAACGATTTCTTTAAAGGGAATGCGAAAGATATCTTTTCCGTTCCGTTCTTTAATAATGGTTTCATCTTCGATGTAATAGTTGTATTGAAGTCTTCTTTTGTAAGAGAAGAGAATAAGCATTATGGACGAGGTAAATCCAATTACGGAGATGGTAATTATGAATGGAATCATATTCGTTGGTCGAACAAATAGATAAATGATACCACCTAATGGAATGAGGTAAGCATTTAAAAAGAGATAGACGAAATCTTCCAG